>JBJEKY010000136.1:0-7966 GCA_051878875.1 Lachnospiraceae bacterium
TCGGCGCGGATCAGTTCTTCCACTACTGCCATTTTCATCCTCCTTGTAGTTTACGTGTTCTGCTCACGTGTATCTCATTATAAACTACTCCCTGCACAATTTCCAGCAGTTTTGTTTTTTTTAAGAATTTGTTCGCATTTTCATTTTTTATTTTTTAACGCGAAACCGGATCTCGTCTTTTTGCAGTCCCAGTACTACTTTATCTCCGGCTTTGACTCTTCCTGTCAGGATCTCCTCTGCCAGCGCATCTTCGATCTTGGACTGGATCATACGCTTTAAGGGTCTTGCTCCATACTTCTGGTCATAAGCCTTCTTGACGATATACTCTTTCACTGCCGGTGTAACAGACAGGGTGATATTCAGGTTCTGTCTGCACCGCTCAATAAGTGTTGCGGTCTGAATGGAAACGATCTGTTTCATTTGTTCCATATTCAGGGCATGGAACACAATGGTCTCATCGATTCGGTTCAAAAATTCCGGCTTAAAGATCCGTTTCACCTCTTCCATAACACCGTTTTTCATGACTTCATAATCCCTGTTCTCATCCGCCTTGGACGCAAAACCAAGTAGTTTTGGCGCCACAATGGCCTGTGCTCCCGCATTGGAGGTCATGATGATAATGGTATTTTTAAAATCGACTTTTCGTCCCTGAGCATCGGTGATATGTCCGTCATCCAATACCTGAAGTAAAATATTGAATACATCCGGATGCGCTTTTTCGATCTCATCAAACAAGATCACGGCATAGGGATTACGGCGAACCTTCTCGGAAAGTTGTCCTCCCTCATCGTATCCCACATATCCTGGCGGGGAACCGATCATTTTGGAAACACTGTGCTTTTCCATGTATTCCGACATGTCCACACGGATCAGGGACTTCTCATCTCCGAACATAGCTTCCGCCAATGCCTTCGAGAGTTCTGTTTTTCCTACTCCGGTAGGGCCTAAGAACAGGAAGGAACCGATTGGTCTTCCCGGATCTTTTAATCCTACACGTCCACGTTTCACGGCACGCACTACTGCAGATACTGCCTGGTTTTGTCCTACTACGCGGTTGTGAAGCACCTGCTCCATTTTCTCCAGGCGGGCGCTTTCTTTTTCTTCCAAACGTTTCAACGGCACTTTCGTCCATTCGGACACCATGGCTGCGATCTCTTCTTCACCAAGCTGCACCGGCTTTCCGGAATGATGCTTCTTAAGACGCTTTTCCATGCGCTCCAACTCCTGCTTCTTTGCAAGTCGTTCCTGCTTCAACTGAGCCGCTGCAGTATAATCACCGCTACGAAGCGCTTCCTCAAACTCTTCATCCAGGTGTAAAAGTGCAGACTCAAGAACACGTTTCTTATCAGAAGTTCCCACCTGCATAAGTTTTGCCTTGCTTGCCGCTTCGTCCATAACATCAATGGCCTTATCAGGCAGGTTCCGGTCATGGATATAGCGGGCAGAGAATTTAACGGCTGCCTCCACCGCTTCTCTGGTGATCATAATCTGATGGTGCTCTTCGTATTTATGTTTGATGCCTTCTAAAATCTCGATAGCCTGTTCCTCTGTGGGTTCTTCCACTGTAATGGGCTGGAACCGGCGCTCTAATGCTGCATCTTTTTCAATATATTTACGATATTCTTCCAGGGTGGTGGCTCCAATGAGCTGGATTTCTCCTCTCGCCAGGGAGGGTTTCAGAATATTGGAAGCATCAATGGCTCCCTCTGCTCCTCCGGCACCAATGATGGTATGGATCTCATCAATAAAAAGGATCACGTCTCCCGCATCAGCCACTTCTTTCAAAATCCGTTTGATACGCTCCTCAAACTCGCCACGGTACTTGGTTCCTGCCACAATGCCGGAAAGATCCAGATTAATGAGTCTTTTATCCCGCACCGTATCCGGAACCATACCGGATACGATCAGACCTGCTAATCCTTCCACAATGGCTGTTTTGCCCACTCCGGGCTCACCGATGAGACAGGGGTTATTCTTCCCTCTCCGGCTTAAGATCTGAATAGCCCTCTGGATCTCCTGGGTACGTCCGATCACCGGATCTAACTTTCCTTCTCTTGCCAGAGCGGTAAGATCTCTGGAATACTGGTCCAAAATTCCTTTTTCCTGCTTCTTTGTGCCCCGTCCCGGCATTTCATCACGATATTGTGCACTGTCCACACCCATGGCTGCCAAAATCTCTACATAGATTTTCTGAACATTAATACCCATGGTTCCAAGAAGCCTGGACGCTGCACATTCCGGTTCTTTCACAATCGCCAGAAGCAAATGCTCCGTTCCGATCTTCTCATCTTTGAAACGATCCGCTTCCAATTCCGCCCGCTCCAATACCCTCACGGTACTGGGAGAATATCCTTCCCGATCTAAGATCAGGATGTCTCCTCCGGGAGCGATCAGTTCCTCTATCAGATTCATCAGCTGATCGACATCCACATTCAGTTCCATCAATACCTGTGCAGCAACACCGGTCCCCTCCTGAAGTAACCCCAGAAGAATATGTTCTGTACCGATATATCTGTGGCTCATCCTTTTAGATGCCTGATTAGCCAGTCTTAAGGCTTTCTGCGCCTTCTGTGTGTATGTTTTTCTCATTGATTGCCTCCTGCCTGACAAGATGAGTCTATTTTCTTTCCCACTTGTCATGAATGAAAAGACTTGTAGAAAATCCTACAAGTCTTCCAAATCTATTATTTCCAGACTGTCATCATCAGTAGTTGTGTCCGGTGCACCGGACTTCTGCCCTCCGTCAGGTTTACTCTGCTGCCGGACCGGGGCCTGGGTTTTCTTTTCTTTCATGATCGCAGCTACTTCTTCTGCAAATTCACTTTCCGACACCTGTTCACTGTTCTCGCTGTTGGATGCGGTGGCTTCCAGATACGCCCCCTGCTTCTCGATCACATCACGCTCATTGTACAGGTCGTTCTCATCTTCGTCTTCGAACTCGTCCTCTTCCTCTCTTCGGTTGATTCCTCGGAAGATCATCACATTGATAAAAATCAACAGGATCGCCACGCCTGCAATGATCATTCCCATCATCATCCTGCGATTTGTTTTCTTTAGATCATCATATCGTTCAGAAAGGGTTGCATTTTTATCCTGAAGCGTTTCCAGTTCAGAATCGGAATCCTGCTGTTTTGCACCAATTCCATATCCCAGATAAGGACACACTGTTCCTGTCTCTTCATCATAAAGGTAGTATCCGTTTACAGTATCATCCTCTGTGGACACCAGAAATAAAACCATCCAATCCGTTCCCGGATAGTTTAATCCCGCCACTGTTGCAGACTGTACCTGAACTTCTACCTGTTCAAATCCCAGATTGATAAGTTCCGCCCCGAAATCCGAACTTACCTCATAAGTAACTCCGTCAATCTCAAACTCCGGAATTGCTGTGGGCTCAATTTCTCCTGCAGTATTTTCATCCCCGTTTTCATCTTCATCCGGGGTATTCTCTTCCGGCTGCTGTGGTTCTTCCGGTGTCTGCTGGACTGCGGCTACCGAAATTCGCACACCTCCTGCAGTCAGCTCACCGGCTTCCGTGGTTCCGTAAGCTACTACACCGGCAGTTCCTTCTGCCAGAGCTTTAAAACGGAAGCTGATACTGTTTCCCGTGGCAGTCACTTCACCACCGGATGCTGATGCACTCTGTGCATTGCTTCCCGAATACTCCAAAACACTGCTGTCATAGGTCACCCTCATCTGTGCTGTAGTAGAGGTCCCTTCCGTATCATAAGCTGTGACCGTAACGGTAACTTCCTCACCCACCGTAAGTGAAGAGGTACTTATGGCAAGCACCATTCTTCCTGCCGCGGCATAAGTGCGAATCGACATAGCAGGTGCACCAAGAATGAACAACATACAGACCAGTCCAAGACACCCTGCTGTCAGTCTCTCCTTTATCTTTTTCATTGTATTCCTCCATAGAGAATGTTTTTCTGTTGATATTATACCCATTTTTTAAATATGAATCAATCCTCAATTCATCTCCATGGTATGAATCTCTCGCATCCAGTTATAATACATGGTGATATCTGCTGCAATGGTATCAGTTTTCACACGTTGTGTAGAAAAAATCGTACAATTTTGTCGCTGATACACCGGCAGTTCTACAGCCCAATCACTGATGATCTCCATACACTTGGCATACAATGCTTTTCTGTAGTCCTGATCTTCGGATTTTCTTGCAGACAGGATCAGGCTGTCCAGATCTTCATCCTTGAGGTTATAATAGTTAGATCCGCTTCCTCCGGACTGTCCCACCACATTTCTGCTGTGATAGATCTGATACATATCCGGATCAATATCGGACTGCCATGCCGCACACCACATTGAAACCTCGCCTTCTTCAAGATCTGACCATAATTCGCTTTCTTCTTCCAGATCTTTAATGTTTAATTCTATTCCAATTGAATCTAACGCCTTGCTTGCATTTCTCAGAATACCATATGAGGGATGATCTCCTTTTCCGTTAGCTGAAATATATATGGTATAGGATAGCTTTGCTCCCTCCGGTGCTGCTGTAAAACGCCCTTCTTCCTCATCATACACATATCCGGCCTTCTTCAGGAATCCGATTGTTGCCTGAAGAGCTGCCTGATATTTATCATCTGCAGTCATGTTCCCGGAATAAATGTTATTTCCATCCTTGTCTGTTGAGAAGGCGACAGAATAATCCTTGTCTGTAACCTGCGGTGCTGCCCAGGAACTTTCCGGGAGCGGATAATTGATCACACAGGCTGCATCGCCATAGTACTCATCAATCGTTGTTTCTCTGTAAACGGAAAATATGGTCATAAACGCTTTCCGCAACGCCTTGGACTTCTCGCTGGAAGGCTTGGACTCCACGCAGACTTTCGACGCGTTGATTCCTATATAGCCATAGGCCAATGCATCCGTGGTAGCCGTGGTGATCACATCCCCGGTCATCTCTTTATTGGAGTTACTTTCACTGACTTCATTAAATCTGGCTACCGAACCAACCATATCACCGCAATCAACAGTTCCTTTTTTAACCGCCTGAACCAGATCCTGCTCTTTTATTTCCCTGAAATGTATTTCTTTCATTTTGGGCTCACCCAGATAATAATTGGGATTAGCCTCAAAGTAAATGGTTCCGTTCTGATACTTCTTTAGCACATAAGGGCCTGCACCCAACGGCTGCTCTTCTTTAGCATTTACCTCTGACAGATCCCCGCGGGTGAAACCAAATTGATCATTCTCATAATCATATTTCGACGGATCCCCATAATAATGCAACGGAGTAATAGGTATTCCGAGAATGGAATATACCGCCGGAGCCTCATATCCACTGACCTGAATCTGCACCGTATAGTCATCAATCTTCTGAATGCCCTCTATATTAGGTACTTCTTCTCCACCTGCCTCGTCAACTGCGGCCTTATATAATCCATCATAGGCAAGCTGCTCCATGTCTCCGTCAAAATAAGATTTATCCTTCATATAATGCATGGCCAGTGTCCGATAATCCGTTCCGTACTGTTCGGCCACCTCCTTAACCGCCGTTTCCCTGTCTGTTGTGCTGCACTGCTTGTCCAGAGAGTAGCTGTCAAGGAACATGGCTATGGCACTTTCAAATCCCTTTTCCTGATACTGCGTTTCGCACCAGTCCATTTCCCCGTTTAAAACATTTAAAATATATTCCCTGATCTTTTTTTTCAAAGATTTCGTGGGTTTTTTCAGCAATGCTTTTACATCCGAGCTTTTTACTTTGATTCCCTCTGCCGCAGTAGAATTCATTCTGTAATTTGCCAGACCCACAATATTAAAAGAGTTCAGGGATACCGACCCTTCATAGGATGGATCCAGATAAACATAATAGGTAAAAATTATGTCATCTGCCGTCACCGGTTCTCCATCGCTGAACTTAAGATCCTCTCTCAATTTCGCCGTATATGTGGTAATATTGGTTTCCTCATCATACGCCCAGTCAATATCTGCCGGACCGTAATACATATAGTCGGTTCCGTTATATTCTGTCTCTTCTCCTTCAATACCATTTTTAATAATCCCGCCTGCCCGGTCTGTGGTCATCAAATATAACTGGGTAAGTTCAACTACATCTGTATCATATTGCAGAGAAGCGGTATAGGGACTGAAATTCCCGCTAAATTCGGGATATCCAACCACCAACGGCTTCTCTTTTTCTGTTTCCTGTTTGCTTTCCTGCTGCTCGCCACATGCTGTTACTCCAACCATCATGGTAAGTGCCAGGACAAATGCAAGCACTTTCTTCAGATATCTTAACATCTATCCGATCCTCCATGTTTCCTTTTATACTTTCTTCCCTAGTATGGCTATCGTAACAGATTATAGCACAATCATCCCTGGTGTTCCAGTACCTGACTATGGCAATTCACATTTTTCTGGCGTGAAAAAAACAGTAAAAATAGCAATACCAGGCAGGCAAACAGCGCACACCCCATCATCCGGTCCACTTGCTCGATCTGTTCTCCCAGAAGTCTTAGCAACAACATCCACACCCCTGTTGCATTCATAACTGCCATCAGCAATAAAAACGCTGCCCGTTTCATTTTTTCCATATCACATTACCTCCTGCTCTCTTTTATGTTCTGTGCTAACTGTACACCCTTACCTGTCCTATAAACGGTACAATCGGATGATGACGAAACGACTCGAAAAAGGTTTCAATTTGGTATTGACATCAAAAAAACGGTAGTATATAATAGTCAAAATGCGTGAACACGGGTCAATGATCCGGAAGCGTATTTTGTGAAAAAATCTATATTGGAACAGGAGGACAATTATGCGTCATTTAATGAGTCCACTGGATTTCTCCGTGGAAGAACTCGACAAACTGCTGGCTCTTGCAGATGATATCGAAAAAAATCCTGCCAAATATGCACATGCATGCGATGGCAAAATCTTGGCCACATGTTTCTATGAACCAAGTACACGAACAAGACTTAGTTTTGAATCCGCTATGTTACGTTTAGGCGGACAGGTATTAGGTTTTTCCGAAGCCGGTAGCAGCTCCGCTGCAAAAGGTGAAAGTGTTTCCGATACCCTTCGTGTTATTTCCTGTTATGCAGATATTTGTGCTATCAGACATCCTAAAGAAGGTGCTCCACTTGTTGGATCCCAGAAATCTTTAATTCCAGTTATTAACGCCGGTGACGGTGGTCATCAGCATCCAACTCAAACCCTTACCGATTTACTTACAATCAAACAGAAGAAAGGTCGTTTAAATAACCTGACCATTGGTCTTTGCGGAGATTTAAAATTCGGTCGTACCGTTCATTCTCTGATCCAGGCTCTGGTTCGTTATGAGAATGTTTCCTTTGTACTGATCTCTCCGGAAGAGTTGAGAGTGCCCAGCTACATAAAAGAAGAAGTGTTGGATGCAAACAACGTTCCTTACAAAGAAGTGGAGCGTTTGGAAGATGCCATGGGCGAGCTGGACATCCTTTATATGACCCGTATCCAGAAAGAGCGTTTCTTCAATGAAGAAGATTACCTTCGTATGAAAGGCTTCTACATTCTGGATGCCAAGAAAATGGAAGCTGCAAAACCGGATATGATCGTGATGCATCCACTGCCACGTGTCAACGAGATTTCTGTTGAAGTGGACAAGGATGAACGTGCAAACTACTTTGAGCAGGCTCAATACGGTGTATATGTCAGAATGGCATTGATTCTTACATTACTGGAGGTGGAAGTATGATTAACGTAGGCGCTATTAAAGAAGGATATGTGTTAGACCACATTCAGGCCGGCATGGCTCTGCAGATCTATCATGACTTAGGATTATCCCAGTTAAAAGATTGTACCATCGCAATCATTACCAATGTTTCCAGTAATACCATGGGCAGAAAAGACATTCTGAAGGTAGAATGCCCATTAGGAACCATCGATCTGGATGTATTGGGATTCTTAGATCACAATATTACCGTAAATGTGATCCAGGATGAAAAGATCGTAGAAAAGAAAT
>JBJEKY010000137.1:0-2911 GCA_051878875.1 Lachnospiraceae bacterium
AACAGATATACTGGCACCCACCGGGCTGCCAGTTTTTCTGACTCAGACACAGGAAATCTTAGAGTGGCTTCAGGGCAAGACTTATGATGAGTTAAAAGCGCTCTGGGGATGTAACGATAAAATTGCGGCGCAGAACGTAGAGCGGTTACGGGGGATGAAGCTGGGTAACGAGCGGTCGGCGCATGGGGAAGAACTCACGGCCCTAAACGGGACGGCGGCCGGAGCCCTGTCGCCAGCTGAAATTCTGCTGGCCGGCAACCTCACCCCGGCGATCTTATCCTACGAAGGCATCGCCTATCAGTATATGGCACCGGCGGTTTTCGAGAACCGCCAGCTTGCCTACGTGCAGGAGCATCTTAGGATCCTGTCGGCTTTCTACGGGGTACTAAAACCCATGGACGCAGTAACACCCTATCGTTTGGAAATGCAGGCAAAAGCCGCTATTTCCGGACATAAAGATCTCTATGATCTGTGGGGCGACCGGCTCTATAAGGAAGTCCGGGATGACTCCGGCGTGATCATCAACCTGGCTTCCAAGGAGTATTCCAAGTGCATCGAGAAGTACCTGAGGGAGGGCGACACCTACATAACCTGTGATTTTGTGGAAGAGGAAAAAGGTAAACTGGTCACTAAGGGAACCTATGCCAAAATGGCACGGGGCGAGATGGTGCGCTTCATGGCAGAACGGACCATTGAAGATCCGGAAGAACTGAAAAAGTTTGACCGCCTGGGATATATGTTCCGGGAGGAGCGGGCCGAAAAGCAGGGAAAGGTCTATGTATTTCAGAGGATGAAATAAAGAATAAGCAAGGCCGGAGACACATCAAAGTGCCTTCGGCTTTTTGACAATATAGCATCGTATCTCAAAATCAAGTCTACATCCCTCCTGTTGACAACAAATTCCAACAAGGGGTACACTTATTCCAGCAAATCCGTTAAATAAGAATTTATAAGGCGGATAATTAAGAGAGGAATAACCATGAACAACCCAACAAACTTAACAGAAACCACCAAATCTTCCCGGGAAGTTTTTTCCGGCGATCTGCTTCATGTATATCGTGATGAGATCATTTTACCCAACGGGAAGGAAAGTACAAGAGAATATATACGTCATGTAGGGGCGGTTGCCGTCATCCCGGTGACAGAAGACGGAAATGTCATTATGGAAAAACAGTACCGCTATCCGGTGGGGGATGTGATCCTGGAGATACCGGCAGGAAAGCTGAATTCCAAAGAAGAGGACAGGCTGGAGGCTGCAAAGAGAGAACTACTGGAGGAGACCGGAATCACGGCAGAGGATTGGAAGGAGCTGGGTGTTTACTATCCGGCACCGGCCTACAGTGATGAGAAGATCACGCTTTTTCTTGCAAGAGGGTTACGGGAAGGCAAGCAGAATCTGGACGAGGATGAATTCCTGGACATAGTTAAAATTCCGTTAAAAGAGTTGATCGGATCCGTTCTCGCCGGAGAAATAACCGACGGAAAGACCCAGTATGCAGTATTAAGAGCGGGAGTGGAACTGGGAACCATTTAGGTGAAAGAATAGATCGGAGGTACCAATGAACCAATCGGGGGCAAAATCTTTTTTACAACGATATCAGCCTATTATGCTTCGTAGCCTTGCACTGTTCTTTGTTGTGCTGCTTTTGGACATCTGCAATGCTTTTTCCGGGATCATGAACGCTATAGGCTGCTTTGAATTTGCAGTGACAAGTGTTGTGATTGCCGTTTTTCTGGGAGTCTATAGCAGGGTAGATGTGGCATTGGAATTACCGGTACATTCGGAAACGGATGATCTGCTGGAAGGATTATGTGGAGCGACAGTCCTGTATCTGGTGTTTGAAGTCCTGGCGTTTCTGATGGAAAATAAGATTTTTGCCCGGTACAAACTGATCGGGGCGGCGGTAGTTGTTGTGATTTGCCTGGGGCTTGCAAGATTCCGGAAGAGCGTGATGAACCGGGTAAACTGCAATCACAAAGAAACCGGGTCCAATACATATACGCTGAAAGAACTCTACGAAGGACAGATCGAAAAGAATACGGGCGAATTGATCCTACTGGAAGAAGAGGCCGTGGACTATGACCTTTTGCGTCGTGAAGAATTGGTAAAAAGTCTGGTGAGGACCATAGAAAATTGCCGGCCCAACAAAAAATTTGTTCTCAGCCTGAGCGGAAATTGGGGAAGCGGAAAGACCACGATCCTCAATATTGTAAAAAAGAAGCTTCAATTGAAGAATGATTTTATTGTCATAGATGATTTTGATCCATGGAATTATGAGGACGAGGAAGCGTTGTTTGGCGCGATGCTGGATACGATTTTTCGGCATGCGGGAATTGTATACAGCGTTTCGAAACTGAAGGCGTGGAAGCGTGATCTGCTTGCACTGATCTTCAATGCAAGTGAAAGAACGCGGGGAGTGAATCTATCCTTCCCCGGTGAGCAGGAAAAATCCATTGCCGCCATACAGAAAATGATGAATGAGTATCTGGCATCTTCCCGGTATCGCATAGTATTTATCCTTGATAATATAGATCGTTTGGAAGATGAAAAGCTGTTGCTGCTATTGAAAACTGTGGCGGATGTGCTGAATCTGGACAAGGTGATCTACATTCTGTCGTATGATACCAGAGTGATGGAGCGGGTGCTTAGGAAAAGGCATCTTGGAATGGAATACCTGAAAAAGGTTGTACAAATGGAGTTTTATGTGCCGGAACTGGATGCCGACATAAAGTGCAATCTTTTGGGTAACTGTATGGAAAACCTGTTACATGCATATCAGGTGAATGAGAGCACCCGGCGGGAAATCATGCAGTCTATACCGGAACTGGCAGAGTATATGAACGATGTGCGTGATGTAAAGCGTTTTTTGAATTCGGTGATCAGCGTTTTGTATTCTTTTTCCGATGAGCA
>JBJEKY010000137.1:3011-5826 GCA_051878875.1 Lachnospiraceae bacterium
GAAAACAAGCGGTTTCAAAAGCTTTTACAAAGAATGTTTCCTTATGTTGACCGCTATTCTGAGGGGCAAAATATTCTTGAATCAAATGCATACGCATTTAGTGATGAACCCTACGTTCAGATGATGAAAAACCACCGGATATACAGCGGCAACTATTTCCCTATGTATTTTACGCAACAAAGGAATGAGCATCTGGATATCCAGCAGGGGATTGCCCGATTGGTTGATTTTTCAAACCGGGGAGAAGAAAAAGAAGCGCAGGATTGTTTGGCGCAGCTTTGCAGAAAATATAACGGTGCGCAGCAGATGCTTCTTTTTGAGACATTGCAGGTATATACCGGGGATCTGAAGCAGCAGGGATGGGAGGTTATATTTCGGATATTATATGATCGTATATCCGAATTGGATGATGCCTTCCTTTTCCTGAAATCAAGTGCCCGCAGTCGTGCGACTTACATTTTGTCACTGGCACTGGATCAGTTATCGGAAAGTGATTTTAAGCACTTTCTATGTCAGGAGCAGGATGATTACAAAAACATGAGTTTGCTTCAGTCTATCATAAGACATAAGAAAGAAAATGGGGAAGTAGCGCAGTATGCGGGTCGGGCAGCAGAGATTCACAAGCAGTTGGTACAGATGGGAATTTGTATAGCGGAGAGCAAGATCGACCTCTATCAGGATACCTATTATAGACCGGGTAATATCTGGGGATGGTTCCATGCTGTGGAGTCGGATACGGAGATAAACGTCAAAGAGGCATTTCGCTTTATGCTGACAAGAAAGAACATATTCCGTTTTCTATGGGACATGACAGAAAGATCCTTAGGTGGTATGTATGGCTATAGGCTTAGGAAGGACAGCATGGAGATTTTCTGTGACGTAAAAGATGTTGAGAAGATTATGGAAAAATGTACACCATCCACAGAGGATGAGTGTTTTGTGCAGGAGATCTATGAAGCATATAGGGATAGAGACGCGGCATCCGATGGCGAAATATACAGGAGCAGGGAAAGAAAACTACGGTTGTAATGATGCCGGAGTGACAAAAAGTGAGGAGTAAGGAGGACTCTATGAGAATACTATTAGCCGGCGGTGCCGGATACATTGGAGCACATTGTGCAGTAGAACTGGTAAATGCAGGTCATGAAGTGGTGATCGTGGATGACTACCGAAACAGTAGCCCTCTGGCGGTGAAACGGGTGGAGACTATCATCGGTAAGAAGATCACGTCTTATGAGTGTGATATCTGCAACAAAGTAAAAATGCAGGAGATCTTCGCCGTGCAGCAGCTTGACTGTGTCATTCACCTTGCCGGACTCAAAGCGGTGGGCGAATCTGTCAGCAAGCCGGTGGAGTATTACAGAAATAATATTGATACCACCCTGACCTTGTTGGAATGCATGAAAGAAGCAGGGGTGAAACGCATTGTGTTTTCCTCCTCCGCAACGGTTTACGGGCAGGAAAACAGCGTTCCCTATGACGAGAGCATGCAGCGGGGAAGCTGCACCAATCCATACGGCTGGACCAAATCCATGATGGAACAGATCTTAGAGGATGCGGCAAAAGCAGATCCGGAACTGTCCGTGATGCTGCTTCGCTATTTTAATCCGGTGGGAGCTCATGAGTCCGGTCTTATCGGTGAGGATCCCAAAGGTATCCCCAATAATCTGATGCCTTACATAGCCCAGGTGGCGGTGGGAAAACTGGATCACCTGACGGTTTACGGCAATGACTATCCCACTCCTGACGGAACCGGTCTAAGGGATTACATCCACGTGGTGGATCTGGCCTTGGGACATCTGAAAGCGGTGGAATATGTTCGTGACCACAAAGGTGTGGAGATTGTAAATCTGGGAACCGGCAATCCCTATAGTGTTCTGCAGATGGTGGAAGCATTTGAGAAGGCTTCCGGAAGAACTATAAAATACGAGATTGGACCCCGCCGCCCCGGCGACCTGGCAGAGTGCTATGCCAACGTACATAAGAGCAAAGAACTGTTAGGTTGGGAGGCAGAAAGAGGGCTTGACGAAATGTGCCGGGATACCTGGAACTGGCAGGAACAGAACCCCAGAGGGTTTGAGTAAAATAAGTGTCCACACAGCTCCTCTACGCTCCGTAGGTACCCCTCCCCACACCACTCTGTTACACTAATAGCAGAAAGGAGCTGAGGAACATGAATCAGTACGTTACCGGAGCCATTATTCGGAAACTCCGTGAGGCAAAAGCCATGACCCAGCAGGAGCTGGCAGCAAAACTATCCGTCAGCGATAAAACCATCTCCAAGTGGGAAACGGGAAAAGGGTATCCGGATATTACCCTGATCGAGCCCATTGCGGCGGCTCTGGGGATTTCTACCATTGAACTGTTGTCTGGGGAAGATATTACCAACCATAACCGGGCCTCGAATATGCTTAGGACAAAATTATATGTTTGCCCTATTTGCGGTAATATCCTTACCGGAACAGGAGAAGCGGTGATCAGCTGTTGCGGCCTTACATTACCGCCGTTGGAAGCAGAACCGACAGAAGGTGTACAACCGGGCAAGCCCGGGCATGAGGAATGCCTTTCACGGGAACCGAGAACGCCTGGCATCTTGGAAGCTGCCCATGACCACCGGATCATGATCCGGCGGGTAGAAGACGAGTACTACGTTACCATGGATCATGAAATGACCAAGTCGCACTTCATTTCCTTTTTTGCGGCAGTATCCCAGCAGGGCATTCAGGTGGAAAAAATGTATCCGGAAGGCAATGCGCAGGCTCGTTTTAAGATCAACCGAACCTGTAAGCTATATGCCTACTGCAACCGGCATGGA
>JBJEKY010000137.1:5926-7953 GCA_051878875.1 Lachnospiraceae bacterium
AATGAAAATCGGCGTAATATCAGATACTCACGGACTTCTTCGTCCGGAGGTTATAGAAAACCTGCAGGGTTGTCAGCAGATCCTTCACGCAGGAGATATCAATAAACGGGAGATTTTGAACGAACTTGCGCGAATCGCACCGGTGCGTGTGGTGCGTGGCAATAACGATACAGACTGGGCAGCAGATATTCCTTACAAACTGGAGTTTGAGCTGGATGGTGTCCGTGTACTCATATGCCATAAGAAATCCGACCTTCCCAAACACCCGGAAAATGTGGATCTGGTGGTTTTTGGTCATTCTCATAAGTATGAAGATAAACAGGTGGGAGAGGTGCGTTGGCTCAATCCCGGTAGCTGCGGCCCTAGACGTTTTCATCAGGACATCACCATGGCGCTGCTGGAAGTTGAGGGTGGAGTCATCAAAGATGTACAGCGGATTGATATTCCGCATACAGTTTAATAATCATAGATATATGAGGTCTAACAGAAAGCTCCACTTTGATGAAAATCATGATTGGAGCTTTAATATTTTCCAATAAAGCAAAAAGGAAATTGAAAAAGCCGTAGAAATATGGTATGATACTAGCAACTAAAAAATAGTTGCAGAATAGGAGATTTATGCCAAAGAAAAAAGAGTTATTGGAGAAACTATTTAGAAAACCATATCCAAAGAAATTGGTGAAAAGGAGGACTGAAAATGAAATCCGATATGATGAAATACAAAAACTATAGGGCTACCGTATCCTATGATGAAGAAGACAAAATATTTGTGGGAGAGGTATTTGGGGTTTCGGATTCTTTGAACTTTCATGGAAGATCCATCGAAGAGCTGGAAAACTCTTTTCAGGACTGCATTGAGAACTATCTGGAGTTTTGCAAACAAGTTGGAAAAGAGCCTCAAAAGGAGTTCTCCGGAAGTTTTAATGTGAGAACTTCCCCTACGATTCATGAAAAAGCATCGGAGTATGCAGCGGAAAATAGTGTTTCACTTAATCAGGTTGTAACCATGGCGCTGGAATCCTTTCTTGGCATTCGGATGAAAAGGATTTAGGTGTTTGGAAAAGGCGGCCTGGTTTACAATTGTCAAAAACCCGTGATTGAAGAAACCGTTGAACGATACCCCTTGACTCTCCCTTTAGGGGATACTCTAAACTGATGTTGTAACCGGAAAGGAGGAATGTCAAATGCTGAAGATCGGTGATTTTTCCAAGCTGTCCATGCTTACGGTAAAAGCACTTCGCTTTTACGAAAAAGAAGGTTTGCTGATACCGGCGTCTGTCGATCCATGGACGGGATATCGTTTTTACGAAACCGCCCAACTGGAGACTGCGTCCAGAATCAAAGCCTACCGGCAGTTGGGCTTGTCCACCAAAGAGATACGTGCGGTTCTTGGTGGAGAAGATGCCAGAGCAATCCTTTCGCAAAAAGCGCAGATCTTGAAGGAACAGCAAAAAGAAATTGACATTCGCCTCTCCATTATTCAACACATTTTGGAGGACAAGGATATGAAGTATCAGGTAATCGAAAAAGAAATTCCCGCAACCATCGTTTATTATGCAGAAACGCGTTTGCAAAGGATTGAGGATAAAATGCAGTTCATTCCGGAAGTGGGTGCAGAATGCATGAAACTGAACCCGGGTTTGAAATGCGCCGAACCGCCCTACGAATTCTGCGAATATCTGGATGACGAATTCAAAGATGAAGAAGTGATGATCCGCCATTGCGAAGCGGTCGTAGAATTCGGCCGGGAAAATGACCGGATCAAATTTAAAGAACTGCCTGCCGCAAAGGTGCTAAGCATTTTCCACAAAGGATCATATGAGCAGCTTGGTGAAGCCTACGCTTTTATCATGAAATACGCAGAAGAAAATGGCTACAAAGTTGCTGGTCGCGCAAGGGAAAGCTACATCGACGGTATCTGGAACAAGGAGTCACCGGAAGATTGGCTCACCGAGATTCAGCTTCCTATTGAATAAAACGATTGAATAGATCCACAGAAATTGCTTCGGCCATCGCACCGGGGCATA
>JBJEKY010000138.1:0-7890 GCA_051878875.1 Lachnospiraceae bacterium
AACAAAAAAAGTGTGCTGACAGGAGCTGGACTTATGCCTCCTGGCTGCACACTTTGTATTCCAAAGTTTAACGCAAATTTTCAGATTTGTCAAAGCAGAAAAGAATTTTTTTTGTCGGGATAATTTGGTCCGGAGGTTTCGTATGCAGAAAAAGTATCCTACCTGTGGGCTTACAATGGAAAAAGGGTTAGCTCCTTGACTTTCCTGTTTTTACGGTGTTACAATTGATACCGACTGAGGTTTGGCCAGACCTTCATACTGCCGAAATCAATGTAGATTGGAGAGAACGAGGATGTTACGTTACATCAGACGCTACCTGCCTTTTGCAGTGATCGCGGCAGCTTTTATGGTAGGTGAAGTCAGTATGGATCTGATACAACCGTCCATTATGAGTATCATTGTAGATGAAGGAGTATTGGGAGTCAGTACCGGAGGAGTGGGGGATCTTTCCCTGATCTTGGATTTGGGACTTCGTATGGCCTGCCTGGTGATCCTGGGAGGATTCTGCGGCAGCATGAACAATGTGTTTGTGCAAATAGCCGGGCAGAATATCGGAAATGAAATGCGAAAAGATGCTTTTGCCAGGATCATGGATTTTTCTTTTCCTCAGGCAGATAAATTTGGCACAGGTTCACTTATTACCCGTGTCACCAATGACATTACCCAGGTGCAGAATTTTGTGTCACAGTTTGTCAGGGGAATGATCCGGACTTCCATGCTGATGTTTGGAAGTATCTTCTGTATGTTTCGTTTAAATGTCCGTTTCGGACTGATCGTATTATGCGCGTTTCCTTTTATTGTGGGAACCCTGTTTTACTGCCTGTTAAAGGCAAATCCTTTATTTTACCGGCTGCAAAGCCAGCTGGATCAGATCAATTCCATTCTGCAGGAGGATGTGTCCGGGATTCGGATCATCAAAGCCTGTGTCAGGGAAATCTATGAAAAAATCCGATTTGGAAAAGCCAATGAACAGCTTATTAAAACCCAGTTAAAGGTACTGGTGATTTTTGCGTTCATGAATCCTGTGATCAATGCCCTGATGTATGTTGTGGTGGCACTGATCCTGGTGGCAGGTTCTGTGGAGGTGACACAAGGAGTTACTACGCCGGGCTGTATCATGGCAGCCATTACTTATACGACCCAGCTTTTAAACGGCATCATGGGGCTGACCATGCTGTTTCAGAATATATCGAGAGGTTTGGCATCCTGGAAGCGTGTGAAGGAAGTGCTGTACTGTGCACCGGATCTTACAGACGGTCCCGGCACTTCAGAGTTGTCCGGAGCTGATCATTTGCCGGCGGGTAGCAGTATTGAATTCCGCCATGTTTCCTTTGCCTATCCCGGCAGCAGCCAGAAGGTGCTCAAGGACATTAACCTTACCATTTATCCCGGAGAGACCATAGCCATTATGGGAGCCACAGGCTGTGGAAAGTCCACTCTGGTGAATCTTATCTCCAGATTTTACGATGTGACGGAAGGTGCGGTTTATGTAGACGGTGAGGATGTACGCAGCTACCGGTTAAAAGAACTTAGGAGCAACATTGCATTTGCCCTGCAAAAGAGTGAACTGTTTGGTCAATCCATCCGGGAAAATATTTCCTGGGGGAAACCGGAAGCTTCGAAGGAAGAGATTATGAAGGCAGCGCAGGTGGCCCAGGCAGATAACTTTATTTTGTCCACGCCGGAGGGATATGAAACGGTGGTGGCAGAACGGGGTATGAGCCTGTCCGGAGGTCAGCGGCAAAGGATCTCCATTTCCAGAGCCGTGGTAAAGGATGCAAAGATCATGATCTTTGATGATTCCACCAGCGCTCTGGATCTAAAGACCGAGGCAGACCTGCATGAGGCGTTAAAAAAGATCAGCCCCGACAGTACCAAACTCATCATCGCACAGCGGATCACCTCCGTGCGCAGAGCAGACCGTATTGTGGTGCTGGCAGAGGGAACTATCGTTGATGTGGGTACCCATGAAGAACTGATGCAGAGGTGTAATACCTATCGGGATATTTATGACTCCCAGATGGAGGAGGATGAACATGGCAGATAAGAATAGAGTAATCGAACGTAATGTACCCGGTATGAACAGAGGAGCACGATTTGCAGAAGTAGAATATGCACAGAATGTAGGAAGTACGTTGAAACGTATTTTTTCCTATTTTGTAAAAGAAAAGAGGATGGTATTTGGTATGCTGGCAGTGGTTCTGGTTGGAAGCCTTTGCGGTATCTTTGCCCCCAGCTTTCAGAGCAGATGTGTGGACATCATCGCAGGACAGGGCGAAGGTGTATTTTCCGAAACACTGGCTCTGATGCTGGCAGCTTATTTATGTTATAGTATCAGCCAGTTTTTCCAGGGGTATTTAAGTGCAAATTTAAGCCAGCGTATTGTAAAACAAATGCGGGAAGAATTATTTGGCAAGATCGTGGATCTGCCCATACAATATCTGGATTCCCACTCCCATGGAGATATCATGAGCCGTATGACCAATGACATTGAGAATATCTCTACCACGGTGTCCCAATCTTTGCCATCTTTGTTTTCGGGTATCCTTATGATCGTCGGAACGGTGGCGGTAATGGTGTATTATTGCTGGCAATTAGCGCTTCTTAGCTGCATGTCAGTACTCTTAACCGTGGCTGCAACCAAGATTCTTTCCGGACAGGTGAGAAAGTTTTCCAGAAGACGCCAAATGTTGTTGGGTCAGTTAAATTCTACGGTAGAGGAAATGATCTCGGGCTATCACACGGTGGTTGCATACAATCATCAGGAGGCCATCACGAAAGAATTTTGCGATACGGCAGATGACCTGACGAAGGCCGGGATCCGTACCGATATATGTAGCGGTGTGATGGGACCCATTATGAACTGTATCGGAAATTTAAGCTTTGTGATCATTGCAGCATTTGGAGGATACTTTGCCATCCATGGGATGATCTCCGTAGGAGTGATCTCTGCTTTTATTGTATATGCCAAGCAGTTTAGCCGCCCCATCAACGAACTGGCCCAGGTGTACGGACAGCTACAGACCGCCATTGCAGGAGCGGAGCGTGTATTTGTCCTTTTGGATGAAGAAAGTGAATGCATGGATGGAGCAAAGCTTCCGGAGGGGCAGGATTATGCCGTTCATTTTGAAAATGTTAATTTTTCATATAAAACAGGCCATCCCATTATCCGGGATTTCACTTTGACTGTTCCGTCGGGCCAAAAAGTGGCTTTGGTGGGGTCCACCGGAAGCGGAAAAACTACCATCGTCAATCTTTTGATGCGTTTTTATGAGATAGACAGTGGGCATATTTGTATCGGAGATCAGGATATTTCAGGTCTTTCCAGGGCAGAATTAAGGAAAAAGGTTGCCATTGTTTTGCAGGATATGGTACTTTTTGCCGATACCATAGCCAACAATTTAAGATATGCTAAAGAAGAGGCTACGCCGGAACAGCTGCAGCAGGCGGTATCCCTGAGTCGAAGTGACAGCTTTCTAAAGCATTTTCCCCAGGGGATTGATACTATGCTAACCTCTGCGGGAGAAAACATCAGTCAGGGGCAGCGGCAGCTTCTGGCCATAGCAAGAGCATTTGTGGCAGATCCGGAGATTTTGATCTTAGATGAAGCGACCTCCAATGTGGATACCCGCACCGAGAAAGCCATTCAGAGTGCCATGCAGCAGTTGATGAAAAACCGCACCAGCATTATCATCGCTCACCGGCTCAGTACTATCCGGGATGCGGATCTTATTGTGGTTCTGGACAACGGGCAGATTTTAGAGAGCGGAAGCCACAGGGAACTGTTGGAAAAACGGGGAAAATACTATGAACTGTATATGACACAGTACGCAGGATTTGAGACCTAGAAAATTGCCTGCAGGAATCGAAAACATAGGATGTATGGTACGGTACGATTCTTTTTGGCGCTTGGGAAAATTTGTGATAAAAAAAAGAAAAAACGCTCAACTTTTTATACTGTTTTGAAGTCTAATCTAACGAAGAAATAAATCGGAGGATTATGCAATGCAGCAAAGAGTAAAACGTGGCCAAAATACGATACAGAATAAGAAAGAAAGCAGGAAAAGGCGTGCACGCAGGCTACGTAGGATTTATTTTTGCGAATTCGGGCTGGTGTTGATTTTTATGGTTGGAGTGCTGGTCTATGCAAAAAGACCGGATTTAAATAAAGATTCCCAGGTGACTGAGAAGCCGGAAACAGAACAGAGTGCGGAGGTCTCGGATCAGCCGGCGGAAGAACAGCCGGATGCCAAGACAGAAGACGACGCAGACGATCCGGACGCTGAAAGCAAGGGGCAGTCCGGGGAAAAAGGTGAGTATGATTACTCCGTTCCGGTTCCGGAATCGGATGAAGTGACAAAGAGTTATTTTGATGATGCGGTATTTATCGGGGACTCCAGAACGGAAGGCTTTATGCTAAGTGCAGGATTGTCTAATGCAACTTTCTACAGCCATAAAGGAATCACCGTAAGTACGGTGTTTACAGAACCGGCCATTAAGATGGGAAATTCCAAGGTTTCCATTATGGATGCCCTGGCAAAAACTGATTTTTCCAAAGTGTATATCATGCTTGGAATCAATGAGACCGGCTGGGTATACAGCAGTATGTTTATAGAAAAATATGCAGAGATCGTGGATGAGATCAAAAAGATCAATCCGGATGCGGTAATTTATGTCCAACAGATCCTTCCGGTTTCACAGAAGGTGTCGGAAGAACACCGTTATATCAAAAACAAACGGATTCGCAAGTATAACACCCTGCTTCAGGAAATGGCAGAAGAAAAGGAAGTGTACTTTGTGGATGTGGCAAAAGCTGTGGAAGATGAAAATCGGGTTTTGCCGGAGGATGCAGCCGTTGATGGAATCCATCTGAAAAAAGACTATTGCAAAAAATGGTTAGAGTATTTAGAAACACATGTAGTTGAGTAAAGGAACGAGGATATAGATATGAGAAAAAGATTAATAGCTTGTCTTGGACTGACCCTGACCATGGTTTTGGCAGGTTGCGGTTCCAAGGCAGAAGAAAAAACAATCGATGCACAGGCACTGGCATCAGATTTGGTGGAAAAGGTAACCTACACCGATGAACTAAACGAAATTGACAGCGAGATGGCTGGGGAATTATACCAGATTGAAAGGGCTGTCAACGCCTATGTTTATGTCAGCAGCGGTGCTACGGCAGAAGAAGTGGCAGTATTTGAATTTGCGGATGTCGCGGATGCCGAGGAGGCTGCTAAGGCGGCAGAGACCAGGATACAGGAACAAAAGGACAGTTTTGCAACTTATATCCCGGAAGAAGTGGATAAGCTGGAACATGCCGTTGTGGAACAAAAAGGCCGCTATCTGGTGGTTTGTGTAACCGATGACCAGGATGCAGCGAAGAGTATTATAGAAGAATATTTTGAATAAAAAACCTCCGGTTTGCTGTACCTGCTTTAGTTACAGCAGCCGGAGGATTTCAAATGGCAGATTATTCAATTTTCAAATCTACACGTTTTTTCTTTTAGTCTTCTTTAACTTCTTCCGTAGCTTTCTTTACGGTCTGTGGGTTATCCACAACAACGATCTTTCCTTTCTTCCAAAGGATTCTGGAAGTGATGATTGCGATTGGAAGCATTGCAATGATCAGGAATCCGATTGCGCCGAATAAGGATCCGCCGGAAGAAATACGTACAAATAAGGAAAGGATTGTTACCAGTACTAATACAGGAATAACACCCTTAACACCACCCTTAACGATCTTGTCGCCGGAGCTACTGCTGGAGAACAGACCTAAGGTCAGGGATCCAAACAGAGCAGGGATGATATAGTTGGAAGCTGTTCTAACTGCAGGAATCTCAAATACAAACTGGATTCTGGAGCTAAGCAGTGCTGCTAAGGTTAAAATAGCAACAGTCATGATGGAAGATACGGCAACAGCAACGCTGGTTACAGCATCACCTTCTGGTGTGTTCTGCTCGGTTTCGGAAATCTTTAATGCGTTGATAGCACAAGGAACTTTTAAGTTCATGATGTTTCCGGTAAGGAAGGTTAAATAAGCACCGCTTCCAAGGATCGGGGTATAGCTGATAGCTTCAGAAATACCAACCGGGATATAGATCATCAGGATACTGATGGTTGCTACGTTAAATACTTCTCCAAAAGATGGGATCGCATCAAAAGCAGAAAGTACGATAAACGGAATTGCGATCATGTAGATCAGCATGATCAGTGTTAAAATACGACCAACACTGTGGGACCATTTCTGGAATGGATCCATTACAACATTTTTATTTTCTTTACTCATTGTATATACCTCCTGCCTTATTTAAAGATACTGGTCCAGAATACGGATGAAACCATACCACCGATCATGGAGAATGCCATGATGAAGTCGTTTAACCATCTTAACTTCGGTTTTGCAGCCAGCATACCGAGTACAACTGCGATTACTAAACCGGTAAGCATTACTGCGGCCTGAATGGTATCACCGATTAACAGAACCGGTACATATACTGCGAACAGACATAACATGAAACATCCGCTTAATACGTATTTCCAGGTACTTGCATTTTCGGATTTGGAAACGCTCATGCAAAGCTTCTTTCCAAGAGGAAGAAGTACGCAGAATCCACTGAGCATACCAATACTCATTAAGATCATAACCACACCGAACTGTCTTGCGGTTCCGCTTGCAAGCATTTCAGCACTGGAAGCAAAACCAAGTGCAGAAGCAACACTACTGGAGATCAGTGTCTCATAGGAAAGAGATCCGATTACGGATAATCTCCACCAGGACCAAACGGTTCCAAGAACCGGGATCAATGCGAATAATCCAACGACGATGGATAAACTTGGTACGATAGAGAAAACGAGACTGGATTTGATAACCTTGCTCATTTTTTCTTTGGTGATTCCCAGTTCAATACATCTTGTATATGCTTTTTTCAGGTATAACAGTGAAAAGATTACGATATAAATGAGTCCAATGATAACTAATACAAGCAACAGAGGGCTGCTAATAATTTCTTTCATAGAATCAGTTCCTTTCTTTTGTTTATTATCTGTTTTCTATTTGTGCTCTTCCAACCATCTCATAGCGGAATATGCATAAACGGCACTTCCCGGTCCAAGAACCACATCATTGAATTTTACCTTCGGATGATGCTGCGGATATTCATATCCGTTTGCCGGTGTACCGGCTGCAAGTGCCAGCATGATTGCCGGAACTTCCTGGCTTACGAAAGCGAAGTCCTCGGAACCTGCGGATTTGTTTGGCTTCGAATCGCCTGCCATAGCCATAAGCTGTGTTGTGGTAAGCGCTTTTTGCGGACCTAACAGCTCTTTGGTGTATTTTGCTGCGTCGTCGGATAAGCTATGGTCGTTGTTTAATACCGGACATCCTCTGTAGAAGCAAACATCTGCTTTTCCACGGAAAGAAGCGGCAATGCCTTCTGAAATTTCTGTCATTCTCTTCTTGATGAAAGCTCTTACTTCTTCGTCATAGGTACGGATGGTTCCTTCCATTTCCAATGTGTCAGGAACAGCATTGGCTGCTTTTCCTGCATGAATGGAACCGATGGTGAGTACTGCTTCGTCTACCAAAGCAAGTTCTCTGGACTGGATTTCCTGCAATGCAGTGATGATGTGTGCAGCAATGTTAACCGGATCAACACCGGCATTTGGCATGGAGCCGTGACATCCTTTTCCCTGAACGGTAATCTTAAAGAAGTCTGCACCCGGTGCACTGATTCCACCGGCACTTACGATTACGGTTCCTTCCGGGAATGGCATTCCTGCCATAACGTGGATCATTAATGCTGCATCAACATCCGGATTCTTTAAGAGTCCGGCTTCGATCATGTCATGAGAGCCTTCGAAGATTTCTTCTGCAGGCTGGAACATTAATTT
>JBJEKY010000139.1:0-3958 GCA_051878875.1 Lachnospiraceae bacterium
GAGCAGGAGGATCTGTTCCGGCGTTTTGAGGAGATCCATTATCAGAAATGTTATACGGTGGAGACCGTGACCGCCTTACTTCGGGAAAGCGGGCTTGCGGTAGAGGCGGTTTATGATGCCTTTACCCATAATCCGCCTACAGAAGAAAGCGAGAGGATCTATTTTATCGCACGGGAGATCACAAAATAAGGGTGGATTAACACTTGCACCGGGAGACCGGTTTGTGAATTGACTATAAGAAATCAAGGAGAACGAAATGAACGATTATATGATCAGAGCCACAGCAGGAGACGGAGCCATCCGTGCGTTTGCAGTGACTTCCAAAAACATGGTGGAGGCAGCCAGAGTAGCACATGATACCGCTCCGGTGGTGACGGCGGCACTGGGAAGAACTTTATCGGCAGCAGCCATGATGGGCAGTATGATGAAAGGGGACAAGGATGTACTGACCCTGCATATTCAGGGAACCGGTCCCATGAGAGGATTAAATGTGACGGCAGACAGCCACGGAAATGTGAAAGGGTATCCTTTTGAAAACCAGATCGACCTGCCACCCAATGCCATGGGTAAACTGGATGTAGGCGGAGCCATCGGAATGGGAGAACTGGTGGTGATCAAAGATCTGGGGTTAAAAGAGCCATACGTGGGACAGACCCAGCTTCAGACCGGAGAGATCGCAGAAGATCTGACTTATTATTTCGCTGTATCCGAGCAGGTGCCTTCCTCTGTAGGATTAGGCGTTCTGGTGGACCGGGACTGCAGTGTGCGTCAGGCTGGCGGCTTCATCATCCAGCTCATGCCGGATGTGACTGATGAGGTCATTGAGAAACTGGAGCAGAAGATCTCCAACGTGCGCTCCGTTACGGAAATGCTGGAGGACGGGCTGACGCCGGAGGATATCCTTAAGGAGCTTCTGGGAGACTTTGATCTGGAGATCTTAGACAAATTCGATGTGGGATTTGTCTGTGACTGTACCAGAGAAAAAGTCAGCAAGGCGATTCTTAGTATTGATAAAAAAGACATGCAGTCTATGATCGATGACAACGAACCTATTGAGGTGCGCTGCCAGTTTTGCAACAAAAAATACCGCTTTGAAGTGGAAGAATTAAAGGAGATGCTGCAAGGATGAAGCACGGATTTATAAAAGTCGCAGCGGTCACCCCAAAGGTAAAGGTGGCGGATGTGGCATACAATACAGAGCAGATCCGTTTCTGGATGAAGAAGGCACAGGAAGAGGGAGCACGGATCACGGTGTTTCCGGAGCTGTGCATTACGGGATATACCTGCGGGGAACTGTTTTTACAGCAGACCCTGTTAAAAGCAGCAAAACAGGCCATGTATGAGCTGGCCGATTATACAAAAGAGTTGGAAGGGATCTATTTTGTGGGGCTGCCTCTTACGGTGAACCATACCCTTTATAATGTGGCAGCAGCTTTAAGCGGCGGACAGGTGCTTGGTATCGTGCCAAAGTCCTACCTGCCCAATTATGCCGAATTCTATGAAGCACGCTATTTTACCTCAGGAAAAGAACTGGACTGGATGTTGGATGGAGAGATTCCCGTAAGTACCGGGTTGTTGTTTACGGCGGAAGGTATGGAGAACGTAAAGATCGCCGCAGAAATCTGCGAGGATCTGTGGGTGGCTGATCCCCCCAGCATCGGGCATGTAAAAGCGGGAGCCACCATTGTGGTGAATTTATCCGCCAGTGATGCCATTACCGGAAAAACCGCATACCGCCGGGATCTGGTAACCGGGCAGTCTGCAAGACTAAATTGTGGTTATATTTATGCCAGTGCCGGAGAAGGGGAGTCTACCATGGATGTGGTGTATTCCGGGCATAGCCTTCTTGCGGAGAACGGCATTTTGTTAAAGGAAAGCGAACTGTTTGAAACCGGTCTTACCATGACGGAGTTCGATGTGGAGCGTATCAGCAGTGAGCGAAGAAGGATGAATACCTACGAAAGTGAGCAGATGGACTGCTATCAGGAGTGCAGCTTCAGGCTTCATGAAGAAGAAACCGCACTTACCCGTTATGTGGATCCTGCACCTTTTGTACCCCATGGGGAAGAGGGCAGGAGACAGCGCTGTGAGGAGATTTTTAACATCCAGGCACAGGGATTGAAAAAGCGCCTTATGCACACCGGATGTAAGTGTGCGGTGATCGGTATTTCCGGCGGACTGGATTCTACACTGGCGTTGTTAGTAACCGCTCGCGCTTTTGACTTATTGAACATGGACCGTAAACAGATCCTGGCTGTGACCATGCCGGGATTCGGTACCACGGACCGCACCTATGAGAATGCCGTTACCATGGTAAAATCTCTGGGAGCCACTTTAAAGGAAGTCTCCATACAGGATGCGGTGCGGCAGCATTTTAAAGACATCGGACAGGATGAGTCGGTGCATGATGTGACTTATGAAAATTGCCAGGCCAGAGAGCGTACCCAGATCCTGATGGATCTTGCTAACAAAAACGGCGGAATGGTCATCGGAACCGGGGATATGTCAGAGTTAGCGTTAGGATGGGCTACTTATAACGGAGATCATATGTCCATGTATGGGGTCAATGTTTCCATTCCCAAAACTCTGGTAAGGCATTTGGTGCGTTACTATGTGGATCTTTGTGAGGATCAGGTGTTAAAGAATGTACTTCTGGATGTGTTGGACACTCCGGTAAGCCCGGAACTTCTGCCACCACAAGATGGACAGATCGCCCAGAAAACCGAGGATCTGGTAGGACCCTACGAACTCCACGATTTTGTGCTATACTATGTACTTCGTTTCGGATTTAGTCCGGCGAAGATCTTCCGCCTTGCGAAGATTGCCTTTGCAGGCGTGTATGAAGACGATGTGATCTTAAAATGGATGGAAACCTTCTATCGAAGATTTTTTGCCCAACAGTTTAAGCGTTCCTGCCTGCCGGATGGCCCAAAGGTGGGAAGCGTGGCGGTATCTCCCAGAGGAGATCTGCGTATGCCCAGTGATGCCTGCGGGGCACTGTGGTTAGAAGAAATTCAGAAACTAAGGAAAGATTAGGACCGGAAAAGATTGACCGGGAAAAGACTAGCAAAGTAAAGGTGTGACCGGACTTGAGAAAGAAAATCCAAATTGGACTCTGCGTTTTTCTGGTTTGCATCAGTATCCTCGCCGTATGGGGGATCTGGTATATGCAGACTGCGAAAAGACGGGAGGCAGCAGACAAACAGAACGAGACACAAAAGACAACTGCCCAGAAAGAGGAAGAGTCTGAGTGGGGGGAGGAACACCCCATAGACTGGGATGCCTATTTTGAAGAAGGCGGCTACTTCGGGGATTACGGGGATGAGAGTATCAGCTACATTTCCCAGGATGTGAAGGGCATTAAGATCCAGGCGGAGTATGCCACGGTACATGTGAAGCACTCCGAAGCCTGTTCCCGTGTGGAAGTGTTTACCCAGATCGGAGAAGAACAGGATGCCATCAGTTGTGAACTGGAGGATGGCATTCTGACTATCATTCAGGCTAACCTCAATGAAGATGTGAAATCTGATGGTTCTTACATCGAAGTAACCCTTCCTTCCGGGAAAAAACTGGATTCTTTTCAACTGATCCAGCAGGCGGGAGCAACCTCTCTTTCCATCAACGGAGAGATCCATACCATTCTCATTGATATGGACACAGGATCGGTTATGGCCGAGGAGCTTAAAGGCGATAACATGACTCTGGATATCAATGTGGCCAATATCCATATCAAAAATGCCAAGCTTGCTAATGCTCAGTTTTGCGTCCGGGAAGGCGTGCTTCGTATTGATGAGATGGAAGTGGAAAAACGTCTGGAGCTACTGAATCAGAACGGAAACATGAACCTGAACCTTCATGAGGAGGAAGGAGATTATCGATTTGATGTTTCCAATGAAGACGGCAAAGTGAAGATCAACGGAGAGCAGACCGTACCGGAGAAAGACAATGATCAGGAGAA
>JBJEKY010000139.1:4058-7820 GCA_051878875.1 Lachnospiraceae bacterium
CTTGCGGGGGATTCTGTTTTGGCAGAATTCCTTCATTATGTATTTTTTAATATTTTCAGTATGGTGGGGATTTCCTGCTATATTCTGGTGGATACCTTTTTCATAGGAAACGGTGTGGGAGCAGACGGTTTAACGGCATTAAATCTGGCAATCCCTGTGTTCGGTCTGCAGCAGGCCATCGGTTTTCTGTTCAGTGTGGGCTGCGGCACCAAGTATGCCATTCTAAAGGCTCAGGGTGAAGACCGTGAGGCGGATGAACTGGTGACCAACACGGTGATCAGTGCGGCAGTGGTGGGAACTGTGTTTGCCGTTCTTATCAATGCGTTTAGCCGTCCTGTTGCGGTTGCCATGGGAGCTACCGGGAATATGATCGATCTGACTGCTATGTATACGAAAACTGTATTGACGTTTACACCGGCATTTCTGCTTAATTCCACCTTTAACAATATGGTGAAGAACGACTTAAATCCCAAGCTATCCATGATCGCCATGCTGTCAGGCAGTGTGGCCAATATCGTGATGGATTACATTTTTATCTATCCTATGAAGCTTGGAATGTTTGGTGCGGCGCTGGCTACCGGTATGTCCCCGGTTGTGGGTATGGCATTACTCAGCATCCATATTTTTACGAAGAAAAACCGGTTCCATTTTGTGAAGACCCGGTTCAACCTATCCCAGATCGTGACGGTGTCTAAACTGGGCATGACCTCTGCAGTAACGGAGCTTGCCTCCGGTATCGTGGTGATGGTGTTTAACCTGGTGATCTTGTCAATCTCCGGTAATATCGGTGTGGCGGCCTATGGTGTCATTGCGAATCTGGCTATCGTGGTGCTGGCGATCTTTAACGGTATTGCCCAGGGAATCCAGCCCATTGTCAGCTATAATTACGGAATCAATAATCGGGAGAACATCAACAAGGTGCTTCGCTATGGCTGCATTCTCACCTTCCTGATGGCAGCGCTGATGTATGTGATCCTTTTTGCCTTCACCACGCCGATTGTGGAACTGTTTAATGGGGAACATTTAGAAACCCTACGGCTGATTGCCGAAGAGGGAGTGCGTCTGTACTTTATCGGTGTTTTCTTTGCAGGATTTTCCATTCTGATTGCCATGTACTGCAACTCTATGGAAAAGGTGAAGGAAGCATTTGGTATAGCAGTGTTGCGGGGCGGAGTTGTCATGGTTCCGGTTTTGATTGTACTGGTAAACGTGCTGCATCTGGGAATGCCCGGTGTGTGGCTGTCCTTCCCGATTTCCGAGGCCATTATTCTGCTGATGGTGTTACTGGCGGGAGCACGGGGCAAACGGCAGAAAGGATAATTGTCAGCGGCAAAAGCCGCTGGTTGAAGTTTAAAACGGGGGAATCAAGATGCAAAATATAAAAATCGCCTTCCTTCAGCTGATGCCCACCGGCACCACCGAAGGGAATCTTAAGAAAGGAATTCAAGCCTGCAAAGAGGCAAAAGAAATAGGGGCTGACATTGCCCTGTTTCCGGAAATGTGGAGCGATGGCTACGACATTCCGGAAGATAAGGAGCTATTACGTCAATTGGCAATTCCGGCAGATGGGGAATTTGTTACTGCTTTTCAGGAGCTTGCCAAAGAATTGAACATGGCAATCGGCATTACCTTGCTGGAGCAGCATGATCCGCAGCCAAGAAACACCATCTGCTTATTTGACCGGCATGGGGAGAAGGTGTATCAATATTCCAAGGTACATACCTGCGATTTCGGAGATGAGGCCAGACTGGATCCGGGAGATGAGTTCTACGTAGAGGATTTGGACACGGAGAAAGGTATCATCAAAGTAGGATCCATGGTCTGCTATGACCGGGAATTTCCGGAAAGCGCCCGGATCCTGATGCTAAAAGGAGCCGAGTTATTACTGGTACCCAATGCCTGTCCCATGGAGATCAATCGCATCTCCCAGCTTCGGGGCAGGGCCTATGAAAATATGCTGGCCATTGCCACCTGTAATTATCCGGGGCAGCAGCCGGACTGCAACGGACATTCCACCTTATTTGATGGTGTAGCCTATGCACCGGAGGATTTTGAGAGCCGGGATACCTGCGTGCTGGAAACCGGAGAAGAAGAGGGCATCTATATCGGAGAACTGGATATGGATCAGTTACGGGTATACCGGGAAAATGAAGTACATGG
This sequence comes from Lachnospiraceae bacterium, assembly GCA_051878875.1. GTDB lineage: Bacteria > Bacillota > Clostridia > Lachnospirales > Lachnospiraceae > XBB1006. The sequence goes on from JBJEKY010000139.1 coordinate 6,219, forward strand.
AAATGCCTATCGTCATCCGGCAAAATATGGGGCTTTGGTGGAGGAAAAAATTACCTATCCGTTTATACGGGAGGATTACAGGAGATAGGAAAATACAATGCGAAGAGACAAGGAAGCGGAGGCAGCCTTTTCCAGGTATGTCACCGATCTTAGAACAAAACAGAATATCACGTTAGAAAAGCTCTGCGAAGGGCTGTGTACGCCCAGCAACCTTCTTTACCTGGAAACAGGGAAAAAGGGCCTGAGCAAACACTTGCAGGACCGGATCCTGGAACGTTTAGGTGTGGGCGCGGAAGACTTTAGTTATATGCTGGGATATGAGGAGTATGACTGCTGGCATCTTCGGACAAAGGTGCTGTACGCCATCTGCCGGGGGGAGTGTGACCAGGCGAGGGAGCTACTGAAAACGTATGTGGAAACCTACGGTGACGAGAATCCACTGGAGCGGCAGTTTTATTTAAGAATGAAAGCCATGATCTTGCAGTATGAGCGGGGAGACAGCAGGGAAATCCATGCCCTTCTGGATGAGGCCTTGAAACTGACGGTTCCGGCAGTTGACAAGACATCGTTATGTGACTTGGTGCTTTCCATCCAGGAACTGGACATGTTGGCAGACCGGGCAAAGTATAGTGGAAAAGAAGAGGAAGCCACTTATCTGGCCATCATAGAGTATACACGACACAGGGCATTTGATTCCCGGGGAGTAAGTAAGATCCTGCCTAAGGCAGTAGTGTACTTATACGAGGAAAAGCGGCAGAATGGAATAGAAACATTATCAATTCAGGAACAGATGGAATTACTGGATCTGTTCGGCGATGCTCTGGAGATTCAACGGAACAACTGTTCATTATATTATCTGTGGGAATTGCTTTTCTACAGAAATGAACTGTTCCATCTTTTGGAGGATAGATTAAAAAACAGCTGGGAAGAGTTTGTTCAGAAACAACAAGAAAATGAAAAGTGGCTGGAAACCATTGAATGGTTGTATGATGTAACCGGTTTTCACAAAGAGACCCGGGAGTCTTCCAACGTATACTTTGTTAAAGGCGTAGAGTGCGTTAATGATGTGATCCGTACCCGGAGGAAAATGTTGGGGATATCCGCAATACAGTTATGCGAAGGAATCTGTGATGTGAGAACCCTTCGAAGAATCGAGAAAAGAAAAGGAACGCCGCAAAGGTTACTTGCAGGAGAACTTCTGGAACGATTGGGTCTACCTAAAGAGTATGTCAAGAATGATATGGTGGTGCAGGATCCAGAAGAAAAAAGTTTGACAGAAAGTTTATTTAAAGCACTGAATCAATTTGATTTTGAACAGGCAGAAATCATAGTTACTGAAATCCAAGAAAAGAATTATGTTCGAAATGTTTATAATCAGCAGTTTTTATTCAGTTGTGAAAATATGTTTTGTTTGCAAAAAGGAAAAATAGCAGGAACAACATATTGCAAAAATGTAAAGAAAATACTTTCGTTAACGATTCCCTGGAGTAGATTGTTTGAAGCAAAGGAGTTCTATTTCACGGACAATGAAATAAAATATCTCCATGATTATATTAGTGTAGTAGAACGGGATTCCAAAGATTATTGGGAGTGTATAAAAGT
>JBJEKY010000140.1:0-3457 GCA_051878875.1 Lachnospiraceae bacterium
GTACCGGCATGGCCAGGAACATCTCATGGTCTTTTTCCTTTAAGACCTGCCCGATATGGGACGGGCTCCCCTCTGCGAGGATGGTCCCTTCCTCCATGACAGCCACCCGGTCTGCAGACGGGAAGACTTCCTCTAAACGGTGCTCCGTCAGGATGATGGTGGTTCCCAGATCCCGGTTGATCTTCTTTACGGTCTCCAGGAAATCGGAGGCTGCGATGGGGTCCAGCTGGGAAGTGGGTTCATCCAGGACAAGGAGGTCCGGATGCATGGCCATGATGGAAGCCAGGTTTAAGAGCTGCTTCTGCCCTCCGGACAGTTCCGCCACGTTTTTGTAGAACCAGTCCTGGATCCCGAAATAACTTGCCATCTCCGCCACACGGATGCGGATGTCCGGCGTGGAGTACCCGAGGCTCTCCAGGCCGAAGGCCAGTTCATGCCAGACTTTGTCTGTGACGATCTGGTTATCCGGGTTCTGCAGGACATATCCGATCTTCCGGCTCTGGTCCCGGTTGCTCATATCGGAAAGGGGCATCCCCTGAAAGAGGATCTCCCCTTTCCGTTTCCCATGGGGAGTCAGCGGCGTCTTCAGATGGGTGAGCAGGGTGCTCTTGCCGCACCCGCTCCTTCCGCAGAGCACCAGGAACTCCCCTTCTTCTATTGTGAGGTTCACATGATCCAGTGCGCGTTTTTCTTCCTCAGGATATGCGAAAGAAAGATCCCGGATCTCTAAAAATGTTCCTTTCTTCTCTATGCTTCCCATAAACGGTATCCTCCTATCGCCTGTTTCTGTATGTCTTTTCTCCGCAGCTTCCACATCTGCCGGTCAGACAGTTCCATAACGACCGGCACCAGGCAGAAAATGAGGTAAGAGCCGAACACCAGGGCACTGCCCGGGGTGAGGGGGATCCCCTCTATGACGATCCTCGGATCGAACCTGGAAAAGGCATATCCCCGGGAAGCCCCAAAGAGGGTCAGCCCGAAGGAGACAGCCATGAACAAAAGGCACAGGCTGTCCCTCTTATCAAAACGGTAGATGGAAAAGGCAGTCCTGCCCTTCTCACCATACCCACGGCATTTCATGGAATCCGCAGTCTCAATGGCATTTTCCAGCGCCCACGTCACCAGGATGGAAAAGATTGTGATCCCGTGTTTCGCCCGCCTGACCAGGCTGCCGTTCTTCGTACTGCGCCCGATGCATTTCTGCCCGTCTGAGATCACGCCCATCTGGCGGACAAACCGGGGCACAAATCGGAGGCACATGGACAGCACCAGCGAGAGGGCCGGAATGATCTTTCCAAAGAGATAAATGAACTTGTCGGAAGTCATCACTTCCGTATAGCAGGAAAACCAGATCAGGGTGCAGGCGAGCATCAGTGCCATGATGACGCCATACACACAGCTCTCGAGGGTAAACGGGTTTCCGTTATACAGGTAGCCGATGATGGTAACACCGTAGTGGTTGAACATGGGATTGATCAGCGCCACGATGGCCATCGCCGGGATGGAAAAGCACAGGTTGAACTTTAAAGTATGCTTTACTCCTTTCAGCAGGAAAGAATAGGCGATCCCCGATACAAAGGAGATCCCCAGGAGGACCGGGTGGGTCACAAAGACCGTGACCCCGATGGTCCCCACAAAATACAGCATATTTAATAACGGATGGTAAGTCGAAAATGTATCTTTCATGGGCGCTCCTTAATACATTGAGTTGTCCCCAACGTCTTTTCCAAGATCACAGGTATAGACCCAGTTGATCACATCGCCGTCTTCCACCTTGTATTTGCTGCAGCCGTAGTTCGGGAACCACCCGTTGACGTTGTACATCCAGCCGGACAGCTCGCCGCAGTCAAATTCATAAAGCTGATTGATACCTTCTACATAAGCAGAATCGTACATCGGGGTATAGGTGGATTCCATGTGAATTCCCGCTTCCTTGCATACCCGTTTTAAGACATCATGGACGCTCTCCCCTTCGGTGAACTCTATCGTGGACGGGGCGAGGATCTGCCCGTTGGACGGTACGAACTCTTCCTTGCCTGCCGTCAGGTCGCCCATGTTGTTTAAGATGGTGGAACAGCTGATGGAGATGGTACAGGTATGGACAGTGGCAGAGCTCTCGCTGTTCTTCACGTCACCGCCGGAGGAATCACCGGAGCCAGTGTCAGAACTGCCACCCGATGAGCTGCTGTTTCCGGAACCGCTGACGGAACTTCCGCCGGATACGCCGGAGGAGCCTGCAGCATCGTTGACGCCGTCTGCCCCCTTATTCTGGGTTCCGGTGATTCCGCCTACCACGTAGCAGTCGCCGTCCAGTGTAGAGACGTTCATGGTAAGTATCGTCGACCCATTCTCTTTATCCGCTGCAATAGTGACATCGCTCATCTTTGCCAGGTTCCCGCCCTGTTCCTTTAAAAGGAGCCCGGTATCGGACTCCCAGGCTGACGGAAGAGTCACCTGCAGGGTCGGGACACTGATCACGCCTTTGCCGTTCATGGTCATCATTAAGGCATCATTGGCATTGTTGGCCTGTTTTTTTATCTCATCCAGGCCTTCTGTTGTAAAACTGATCTTCAGGTTCTGGTCTTCCGGGTTCTGGATCTTGGATGCATCATAGGTCCAGACATACGAGATCCCATCCTCCGTCTGCCCGGTGAACTGCACCTGTCTGTCCTGCCCGGCAATGGAGGCAAACTGTTCTTTTGTGATCACGCCGTCCTCCGGGATCTCATTGATATCCAGCAGGGTCTCCGCGCTTCCGGAACCTCCTGCAGTACCGGATGCACCGGTGCTGCCCTCGCTGCCGTCTTTTCCGCTTCCGCAGCCAACGGCCAGTACAAGTACAAAGGCCAGGAGGAAAGCAAGAAGCCTGCCCCTGATCGTATTTTTCTTACTGTATTTCTGATTTGTTGTTTCCGGTCTCATCATTCCAACGTCACCTTCGCCTTTCTCTTCTTCCAGATAAACCAGATCAGTGCCTCAATGGCCAGCAGGCCGGTCCCTCCGACTCCCGCATAGAAGACTGAGCCCATAGGGATCTCCAGCTTGATCGTCTTATTCTGCCAGTTTTTTTCTGCCGCCGCAGCCGTGGCTGACGCTTCCACTTCTGTTGTCAGCGTTATGGAGTCACCACTGTCGTAGCTTTCCGGCACATAGTCTGCTCCCGTAAAGGACCAGCCTCCTGCTTCCGTTTCCCCGTTCCCTGCGGTTGTCCCGGATGCACCGGCTGATGATGTCCCGAGGGATTTTGTCGTCGCCGTTCCGAGCTTTTTCGTTGCCGCAGTGCCGCTTGTCCCTGTGCTGCCTCCCGAAGCTGCAGCTGCCGTAGGGGTCGCGTTCACTTTCACGATGCAGGATGCCGAGATGCCGCTGCCGTCTTTTGCCGTGACAGTGATCACGGCAGAGCCTGCTTTGACCCCCTTCACTTTTCCCTTCTGGGTGACCGTGGCCACCTTCTTAT
>JBJEKY010000140.1:3557-7765 GCA_051878875.1 Lachnospiraceae bacterium
CCTTTTCCCCTGCCGTAATGGTCACATCACTCATATCATACAGGGCCGTCTTGCCCTGCAGCATCCGTTTATATGCCACAGTGGCATACATGCCCTGTTCCGTCGCCATGCCGTTCAAGGTCCCGCCCTCTCCGCCTCCGTTATTTCCTGCACCGGCAGCCACGTGCATGAAACCGCCTTCCGGCAGATAATACTGGAACAGTCCGGTCAGGGGCCACTTGCCGTTCTCATTGATAAAACGTTCATCCGTTGCCGGGTCAATGCCGATGGCCGACAGGGCGGTGATGACCTGGGCCGTGCTCTCCGAGGTCTCTGTCCCCATGGTCGCATAACCGCCGCTCGAAAGCTGGACAGATGCCAGCCATTCTACCGCACGGTCGATGGCACCTTTCACATCATCTCTTTTTCCATAGTACGGGGCAAGGGCCTGGATCGTCATGCCGGTGATGTCCACATCCGGGGCATTTCCTTGAAGGGTCCAGCCGCCTTTTGATGTTTCTCTTCCTAACAGATATTTGATCAGCCCATCTTCTGTTGTTTGTTCCTCTGCCTCAGGGTTTATCGGAATAGTATAGGACGGATGGCTGTTCAGCGCAATCAGTGCCCAGATTGGCCCGTTAAATCCTTGATACTTTATATCTGTAAAATCAGATAGATTAGCAAGCAGGTTATGTCCGCCTATATTCTGGGCATCCTTTCCAATGGCTGTTAATGCAAGGATCAGTTTGGAATACTCCGTATATTTTGTCTGTGTCAATACCCAGTTTTTTTCTTCCAGGTATGCATAAACATTCTTATAAAAGGTTTCCGTATAGCTGGCTGGTACTTCCAAGCCACTCCTGGTCATGCCGATCACGTTCCAGATGCTGTTGTAATCCGGATTCGTATCAATACTCAGCATATAAGAACGGACAGTAGCAAGCACGGTGTCCACAGACGGGTTCAATGATTCCGCTGTTTTCCCCGATTTTACTTCAGCAGAAACTTTTTTCTTCTCCCCGATATCCGAAACGGTCTCTTCCTTTTGTTCCGTTGTTTCTATAGTCTCCAGAGGGATCCCAATGCCGTAAGCCCTGCCAAGCTGCAGATATTTTCGGACCTCTTCTTTCGATGAACTTTTATCTTCCGCTGTGGAAGCCTCCTCTTTTTTTTCCGTTGTGCATTCGGTATCTTCTTCCTTTGTTACCGGCTCTTCCAGAGCTTCTGTCTTTTTATCCGTCCCAGTATCTTCCCCGGTGACTTTATCTTTCTTTTCTTCCTCTGTGGCGGTTTCTTCTGCTGCCCCAGCTCCCTCTGCATCCTCTCCTGCAGCCAAATCTGCTGCTGTTTTCCCAGATGGAGCAGGAGTATCTCTCTCCTGTTCTTTTTTATCAGCAGAAGAAGTATCCGGTGCCGTCTGGCCACTTTCTACGGTTTCAGCCTGTTTTTCCTGTGCATAGGCCGGTATACTGCCCGGCGGGCAGAGACCTGTAAACACAAAAACAGCCAGCAAAACGCACACACCCATGCGCCTTAAGCGAACCGTTCTTCTCATCTTCATACAACACTTCCCCTTTTTATCCTGTTTGTGCCTGATAGGCATTTATTTTTAAAAACTGCGGTTTTCCGTCAACCGGAATAATGTGTCCATAAATATATAACAGGTTTCCTTCCCGAAGCCTGTCGGAAAATACCTTTCTTTCAAGGTCACAAGGGATCTTATCTGTAATACCGTAATCCCGTTTTACTTCCAACAAAAAATGGCGTTTTTGCTCGTTGGATTCCTCCTCTTTTTTACATCCGCTCACCTTTCCTTTTAAAAAGACAAGGTTTCTGTGTATCATATCTGAAGATACCTGACTGATCCTGGTCAGTAATATGAGCACTGAGAAATGTTTCTTTCCCTTTTCCCAATAGGCGTGGGACCGGAGACATCCTTCCATATCCACAGTTTTCCCTTTTTTATAAAACGCTTTCTTAAGATGTCGCTCTGCAATATAAACGGGAATAAGCTCTGCTTTTTCCTCTCCAGTACAGACCAGCAGTTCTGACCGGTAATATTTCTCATGTTTTTCATGGCTGAAACAAAAATCCTGGTATAAGATCCCTGTGAGCTTCAATTGATTATCTGTCATCTCTTTGTTATTTATGTTTTCTTTCCAAATCTGAGCATCCATAATTCTCTATATGTTCTTTCAGGCAGGACAGCATATGCTGCCCCGCCCATTACTATAGTTACTACACTATTTGATCTTGACCTGTTTTACATTGGAATAGCTTCCATAATATGTGACACCGTTTACTGTCCGATATGTCCGCACCTTGAAATAATAGCTCTTTTTCTTTTTCAGCCCGCTCTTTGTGAATGTAACCGTTTTTGCCTTTTTGATTGTCTTGATCTTTTTATATCCGGATGATTTTTTCGTGGACATATAGATCTCATATCCAGAAGCAGCCTTCACCTTTTTCCAGGTAAGCTTTGCTTTTTTTGTGCCTGTTTTTTTCACAGATTTCAAGGTCGTCTTTGCAGGTGTATTTTGTTTTATGAGAGCCTGCTGCGCTTTTTGTTCAGCCGCAGCCTGCTCTGCTGCCGCCTGTACTTTCAACCGGGAAAGATTCTGCTCTGCCTGGGTCAATTTAGAAAGAATGTCAGCAGAAACCAGTGCTTTTTGCTCAGTCGTTAACGCATTGTATGCTTTTCTGGCTGCAACAACCTGGCTCTCCTTAGATAAAGATACGGATCCAAGTGCATTAATCTGAGATTTCACCGAATCTGCTTTTTGTTCATTTTTTAACTGAATTATCACCTTTTCTGCATTAGTTAATATAGCTAAAGACTCAGATGATACTTTTGACTTTTGTGCATCATTAAATGCATTGTAAGTATTCCTTATTCCTATGATGTCTCGTTCCTTCTCTAATGTTACCTCACCGATTTTCTCAATACGTGTCATCAAATTCTGAGCAAGTTCTTCATTATATGAATCTACATAAGCATTAATTTCTTCTTCTGAAGGAAGTGCATTATATACTGTATTCATTTTATTTTGAAGTGTATCCAGATCGATTACTGCATCATATGCATCTCCATATGCTTTTCTGCAATTATCATCTACAAAACATGCTGCCCGGTTTTGACTGATGAGTGCAAGTCTCTTAGTGATATCCTCTCTTTTTGGCAAATTCAAGGCATTGCTCATACTCTCATTCGAATCGCCCAGATCAGCACCATATCCATATAGAGTAAATTGTACCCGTATCACATCTCCGTTGTTCATCTCGCATTCAGACATCATACGGTCTGGAAATTCACCATTTTTACTATACATCCATCCTGAGGATGGCATGTATGAAAATTCTGCAAGTTCGGGAGCAACTTTGTTTGTTTCTTTTCCTGTCGGATGTGTCAATCCTTCTCCACTTGCTGTAGTCATATCAGCCATTGTTGTGATGCATCCCGGTACATCATATTTACTGTTATCCGCATTATAAATTCCGGCAAGATAAAATCCACCTTTTGAATTGTCCACATCTGCTTCATATCCATTTTCTTTCAGAACTCTCAACAGTACATCTGAAAAATGTTCACCTTTATAAAATGGGGTTATTGTCGGATCAACCAAATAGCCTTGTCCTATTGTAAATTTTTCCACACTTACTGTAATATCCCCAGCTTTTTCAGCAGCAAAACTATCTGCTTTCCAAATGAATCCCAGCATCATTGTAAGTGCAAATACCAGGAGCCATTTCTTCCATTCATTTCTTTTTCTCATACAGATAACACCTCTATTATTGTTATACGAGGGGAATCCCCTCGTATAACCCGGCAATTATTATTTACTAATCTTTACTGTACTCTTTTGTCCTTTCCCTTTTAATAATTTTTTGTATGCTTTTAACTTTTTAGCCGGCACTTTGATCACTGCATTTTTATGGATTCCCTTAAATGCTTTACTTCCGACTTTTTTCAGCACTTTGGATTTCACCGTGATCTTTTTCAGTTTACTGCATCCGTAGAACGCTTTGGATCCAATTGTTTTTACATTTTTTCCAATCACAACAGAGGTGAGTTTCTTACAGTTTGCATAAGCTGCCTTTCCAATGGATGTCACATTGCTGCCAATTGTAACTGATTTTATTTTCTTGTTTCCTTTGAATGCATTTGCAGAAACAGAAGTTACTTTATATGTAGCAGCTCCAATCTTCACTGTTGCAGGGATAGAAATCTT
>JBJEKY010000141.1:0-7747 GCA_051878875.1 Lachnospiraceae bacterium
ATAACCAGTCTTACATAGGAAAATATGACATCGTTTCCGAAGTGAAGGATGGCGGAGTATTCCTGTTTAACACCATCTGGTCTGATCAGGAATTAGAGGAAAAACTGCCTGCAAAGGTGAAGCGTCTCATTGCCCGGAAACATATCCGTTTCTATTGCATCAATGCGGTGGATATCGCAAAAGAAATCGGACTAGGCAACCGTACCAATGCCATTTTACAGGCGGCATTCTTTAAACTTGCAGACATCATTCCTATTGAGGATGCCGTGAAATATATGAAAGAAGCCATTGTGAAGAGTTATGGTCACAAGGGTGAGAAAGTCGTGGAAATGAATAACCGGGCTGTGGATGCCGGAATAGAGAATATCCGTGAGGTGAAAGTTCCGGCTCAGTGGGCTACGGCCGAGGATCAGCCGATTGTAAGCAGAACCGTTACCACAGACAACCGTGCGTTAGAGGAATATGTGAAGACCATCCAGGAACCGGTGAATGAATTAAAGGGCGACGATCTTCCGGTCAGTGCTTTTAAAGATCATGCAGACGGAACCGTTCCTTTGGGAAGCAGTAAATTTGAAAAACGTGGAGTGGCAGTGGATGTACCGGTTTGGGACAGCACCAAATGTATCCAGTGCAACCAGTGTTCTTTGGTTTGTCCACATGCATGTATCCGCCCGTTCCTGTTAAACGAAGAAGAGGTAAAAGCGGCTCCGGAAGGCTACAAGATGCTTGATGCTAACGGAAAAGGCATGGAGCAGTATAAATTTGCGATCACCATATCTCCTCTGGATTGTACCGGATGCGGAAGCTGTATCGCAAGCTGCCCGGCAAAGGAAAAAGCACTGTCCTTTACCAGTTTGGAATCCCAGGATCAGGAAGTTGCAAACTGGGATTATGCCATGAGCCTTTCTGTAAAAGAGAATCCGATGGATAAATTTACGGTAAAAGGAAGTCAGTTTGAACAGCCACTGCTGGAGTTTTCCGGGGCCTGTGCAGGTTGTGGAGAAACACCTTACGCCAAGCTGATGACACAATTATTCGGAGACCGTATGTATTTTGCTAATGCCACCGGTTGTACCCAGGCCTGGGGAGCAGCATGCCCATCCGTTCCGTATACCACGAATAAGGATGGCAAGGGACCGGCATGGTCAAACTCCTTATTTGAGAATAATGCGGAATTCTCCCTTGGTATGTGTCTTGCGGTAAAACAGCAAAGAGAACGTCTTACCATGCAGATTGAGCATCTGAGAGAAGAATTGGATCCATCTAAGGATGCAGCATTGCTTCAGGCAATGGATGGTTATCTTAAGAATAAGGATTGTATGGATCTGACCGTAAAAGTCAGCGAGGAACTGGTGAAGGCATTGGAAAATAGCAGTGTAACCAGTGAATACAAGGATTACATTTTACATAATAAGGAACACTTGTCCAAGAAGTCCATGTGGATGTATGGCGGTGACGGCTGGGCTTATGATATTGGATTCGGTGGTCTGGATCACGTGCTGGCATCCGGTGAAGATGTGAACATCCTGATCGTGGATACAGAAGTGTATTCCAACACCGGCGGACAGTCCTCCAAGGCAACTCCGGTGGGAGCGGTAGCACAGTTTGCGGCGTCCGGTAAAAAGACTGCCAAGAAGGATCTGGGTATGTTAGCCATGGCCTATGGATATGTGTACGTGGCACAGGTTGCGCTGGGAGCAAACCCTGCACAGCTGATCAAAGCGATGAAAGAAGCTGAAAATTATCACGGCCCATCCATTATTATCGCGTATGCTCCATGTATCAATCATGGAATCGTGAAAGGTATGTCCACAGCCATGGAAGAAAGTAAACGTGCAGTAGAAGCAGGTTACTGGTTCCTGTATCGTTATAATCCGCTTTTGAAGGAAGAAGGAAAGAATCCGTTCGTTCTGGACTCCAAAGAACCGAAAGAGGATTATCGGGACTTCCTTATGGGCGAAGTTCGGTATGCATCATTATTGCGCACCTTCCCGGAGAGTGGCGAAGAACTTCTTCAGAGAGCGGAAAAAGGCGCAAAAGAAAAATATCAGTCTTATAAAGAACTGGCAGAAGAATAATAGAGATATTTCTTAAAAAGATAAGGCGTGTTGCGAAAGCGACACGCCTTATTTGCATACAGTAATAAAAAAGAGGTTTTATGGATTGTCCTTATGTATATCGGGAGGATGTGTACGATTTTATCATAGATCAGCAGGATGACTATAATGGTGCGGTACCCATCATTCCGGTATGTGAAAAAAACATAGCAGACCAGTATACGATACAGTATATGGAACGGGCCGGGGCACCGGCCCTGTCTATTTATAACTACACGTATACGGCCATTCCAACCGTATATAGTCCTTTGGCAGAACTGTATCTTGATGCCAGCTGTATCACACCGGTGCTAAATAATGAAGTGTTGGGGTTGAATGGGCGGGGTGTGATCGTGGGATTCGTGGATTCCGGGATCAATCTGACCAGTGAAAGTTTCCAGTACGTGGGAGGAGGAACCCGGGTTATGGCTCTGTGGGATCAAAATAAATCGGAGGAAGAGACAATCGGCTATCTGGGTTATGGCAGTGTCTATCGCCAAAAGCAGATCAACGAAGCTCTGGAGAATCCGGAAACTACACGGACTTTACCCAGGGATGAACTGGGACATGGCAGTTACCTTGCCGGGATCGTGGCAGGAACCAATGGCGGGATCGCGCCTTTGGCAGATATCGCTGTGGTGAAACTAAAACAGTGCAAGCAGTATTTTCGGGAGTTTTATAAAATTCCTGCCGATACACCCTGTTATCAGGAAAATGATGTGATGGCAGGAATCCAGTTTCTCAAAGATTATGCCAAAGAAGTTGGAAAACCCTTGGTGTTATGCTTTTGCCTTGGTACCAATATGGGGAGTCATACAGGAAATGCTTTTCTGGGTCAGATGTTAAACCGGATGAATCTGACCAACGGAAATATGGTGGTGTGTGCGGCAGGTAACGAAGCTCTGAACCGTCACCATTACAGCGGTATGGTGGAGCAGCAGGGAGAAAGTGAAGAAGTAGAAATACAGGTGGAGGAAGGCTGCATGGGATTCTGGGTGGAATGTTGGAGCCAGGTTCCCCAGGCCTTTTATATCCACGTGATCTCTCCCAGCGGAGAGAAAATGGAGGGCGTAGTGGCCCAGGTGGCAGGAGAAAAAAGCCATCGGTTTGCTCTGGAAAATACCCTGGTGGTGCAAAGTGCACGCTATGTTTACCAGGAAGGTGGAGAGCAGATCATTTTTACATCCTTTGATAAGCCTACTCCGGGCATATGGAAACTTCAGGTGTTTGGAAAAGTGGTGACGACCGGTAACTACAATCTGTGGCTACCCATGGCGGAACAGCTTTCCAAACCGGTGATCTTTCTTAAGGCTGACCCTGATACCACCATCACGGAGCCGGGAAATGCCTTATCGATTTTAACTGTGGCCGCTTATGATGGGAGAACCGGCGGACTTTATATCCGGTCAGGAAGGGGATATACGGCCAGCCAGCAGATCAAACCGGATCTTGCAGCTCCCGGAGTCAATGTAGTAAGTCCTTTCGAAAACAGATCCGATTCTTCCACCTGTGCGGCGGCAGCTATCACAGCAGGAGCGGCAGTACTCTATTTGCAATGGATCAATTATGTCAGACAGGGACTCCCCGTGACAGGAAATGCTGTTAAGCAGGGACTCATTCTAGGGGCCAATACCAAACCGGAAGAAAGTTATCCCAACCGGGAGTGGGGGTATGGAAGCTTATGTCTTCTTGATACTCTGCGGCTGTAGAAACTCCGGATATATAAAGAGCCGCTTGCGGCTCTTTCGCACCCGAGCGGTATGCGAAGCATAATTTTCCCCTCCGCGAGGTGCGCATCTCTGCGGAGCTTTTTGTATATCCGGAGTTTGGAAGAAACTCCGGATATACAAAAAACAGGTCATACCATCCGGTATGACCTGCTCTTTACTGCTAAACTTATTCTTACTGCGATTTATGCAATAACGGATACGTTTACAGCCTGTGGTCCTTTGGAACCTTCTGTTACGTCGAACTGAACGGTTGCACCCTCTTCCAGAGTCTTGAATCCGTCCATGCTGATTCCTGAGAAGTGTACGAAGATATCCTGTCCTTCAGAATCGGAGATAAATCCGTAACCCTTTGTGTTGTTGAACCACTTAACTGTTCCCTGTGACATTTTTCATTTCCTCCATATAACGAATATTTAGCAAATTCATCATAACATAGTAATTGTGCAAAGTAAAGCAATTTGCACAAAAATTCGACAAGAAATTTTCACGGATAGTTCATTATTTATGACAACAAAGCGAAATTCAGATTATTTTTTGTAAAAAATAATTTTACCAGGCGATCCCATTCCTGTTCCAAAGCTCTGTCTTTGGTAAAAATAGAATAAGAGATACCGGTGGTGGCAAGGATTTGACCATTCTGATAGGTAAGATTGATGTACATGCCGGAAAGATCTTCCGGATGTAAGCCGCTTCCCACAGAATCCAGAGTTTTTGCCACATTTTCCGGTGAAAGGCACAGAACGAACTTCATATAACTTGGAGTATGGGTGCCCTTTACCATTTCGTATATATGAGGCTGCATTTTTTCATATGCGGCAAGCGGATACGGATAGTCGGCCACAAGCTCTGCTTCGTCCTTACGGGTGATGTGGCCGTCGATGGAATAGGTAACACCATTGACAATAGTGGCCTCGGACAGAAGGAAGTGATGAAACAGATCTTCTGTCAGTAGTTTATTCATAAATGGTTTGATTTCGGTAAATTGTAATGCGATCATACGGTAACCTCCTGTTTCATTATAGTATGGGAATAAAAGGAATGTAAAGGGTTGTTGTAAAAGTGATAAATTTTGATGGTATTCGTACCTTCAGAGTGATAGAATAAATACATATCATGGAAATTACTTATAAAAAGTAAAATAAGAAATGATGTGTGGAGGGAATATGACAAAAAAAGAGATCAATAAGAAATTGTTCGAATTGCTGGAGAAAGGGGTAACTCCGTTTCATGTGGTAAAACAGGCGGAAGATCAGCTTGAAAAAGCAGGTTTTTTGCCACTTTCCATGAAAGAAGCATGGAACATTGAAAAAGGGAAGGCTTATTATGTGAACCATAACGATTCTGCTTTGTTTGCATTTCGCGTGGGAAAAGATGTAACAGCACAGTCTATGATCCGCATGGCAGCGGCCCATACCGATCATCCATGTTTTTGCATGAAACCGGCACCGGAAGTGGCAGCAAGCGGTTATGCGCAGGTGAATGTGGAAAGCTACGGCGGAGCGATTCTGAATACCTGGCTTGACCGCCCCTTGTCTATTGCGGGAAGAGTTGCGCTGAAGAGTAAGGATGCGTTTCAGCCGGATGTACGTTTGTACGATGCGACTAAGCCGGTGATGACTATCCCCAATCTGGCAATTCACATGAACCGTGAGGTCAATAAGGGCGTGGAGTTAAATAAGCAGACGGATCTTCTTCCGATTCTGGGTATGCTGGGGGCGGACCCGGAAGAGAAAGATTTCATGCAGGCCTATCTTGCAAAAGAATTAAAGGTTGCGAAAGAGGACATACTGGACTATGAATTGTTTGTCTATAATACGGACAAGCCACAGTTTGTCGGTATCAATGAGGAACTGATCCAGTCACCGAGACTGGATGACCTGACCAGTGTGCAGGCTCTTCTTTCCGGAATTATTGACAGCAAGAATAAAGACAGCATTGAACTGATCGCCTTATTTAATCATGAAGAGATCGGAAGTAAGACGAAACAGGGAGCAGATTCCATGCTCCTTAACCATATTCTGGAAAAACTGCAGATCAACCTGGGACGTACGGAGGAAGAACGGGTAGCCGGATTGTATAACGGCATGCTTCTTTCTGTGGATGTGGCACATGCGTTGCATCCGAACAAACCGGGTAAAATGGATATTACCAATAAACCGGTATTAAACAAAGGCTTTGTGATCAAGGAAGCCTGCGTGCAGTCTTACGCCACCGACTGCGAAGCGGTAGGCATCGTATGCCAGCTTTGCGAAAAGAATAAGATTCCTTATCAGAAATTTGTAAACCGTTCCGACGAGCGGGGCGGCCGTACCCTGGGATCGTTAGCATCTTCCATGACACCGGTGAAAACGGTGGATATCGGAATCCCAATGCTGGCAATGCATTCAGCAAATGAGTGTATGGGTGCTGAGGATGAACTGGCATTATATAACATTGTGGCTGCATTTTTTGCATAAGAAAAGGATGATCGAAGATCCGGAACAGGAGGATGAACCATGGGATATGAGAAAACAACCGGAAATTTTATGAGTAGTGACGGAAAGCATTCCATTGCCTATTATGTGTATAAGCCGGAAGGCGAAATCAAAGCAATGCTGCAGTTGTCCCATGGAATGTGTGAATACGTGGAGCGCTATGAACCACATATCCGTTTCTTTACGCAACAGGGATACCTGGTATTCGGAAATGACCACCTTGGTCATAAGGGAAGTGTGACCTGTAAAGAAGAGCTTGGGTATATGGGGCATGAAAACGGTTGGAAACATATGTATGAGGATGTACATCAGTTGACCGGACTAATGAAAAAGCAGTATCCTCAGTTACCATGCTTTTTGATGGGACATAGTATGGGCTCTTTTATTGCCCGGGAGGTGATCGCTCATTACGGACGGGAATATCAGGGCGCATTGATCCTGGGAACTGCCGGAACCAATAAAATGGCCGGTACAGGATTAAAGCTGGTGGCAATGACCAGACTTCTGCGGGGAGAAAAAACCAGAAGCAAGCTGCTGACCCGGTTGATGTTTGGTGCATATAACAGTAAATATGAATCTGTGAGAACAGAATTTGACTGGATCACCAGGGATGAAGCGGTAGTAGATGCGTATTTGAAAGATGAATACTGTATGTTTACATTTACTGCGGCGGCCTATACGGATCTGATGAGTATCCTTAGGGATGTTTCATCAGATGCATGGTATGATAGCATCCCTATGGAACTTCCGATGTTCCTTATCAGTGGTGATATGGATCCGGTAGGCGGCTGGGGAGAAGGCATGAAAGAAGTGGATGCCCGGATCCGTCAGCGCAGACCAAAGAATTATCGGATGAAACTGTATCCCGGTATGCGGCATGAGATCCTCAATGAGATCGGAAAAGAAGAGGTATATGAGGATATACTGAATTTCTTAAATGAAAATTGTCCGAAAGAAAACTAAATGAAGCTTGTAACGAAAGCCTGCCCTTGTGGTGGGCTTTTTGATTTGGAGCCACTGTTCAACTCCGGAAAAATTACCTCTTAGGGTCGGATATTTACCACTTGGAAAAAAGTACTGGTCTTTTTTGGAGTATCAGTTATAATGTGTAATATCAAATCAGTAGACGGAGGTAGAGGAATGAAGATCCGAATAGAAGTAGATCCCAATCTGGAAGAAGACGAAGTTCTCATTCGTTGCCGCTGCGTTACTGAGGAGGTTGTGAATGTGCAGCAGGCCGTAACGGATGCTGCAGCAGGCGGACAGCGGTTTTTGTTTTACCAGGGTGAGAAAGAATATTATTTTTCCCTGGATGAGATCCTGTTCTTTGAGACGGACGCCAATCATGTGAATGCTCATACAAAGGATCAGGTTTATCAGGTAAAATACAGGCTGTATGAACTGGAAGAATTGCTGCCGTCTTATTTTATCCGGGTTGCCAAGTCCA
>JBJEKY010000142.1:0-7746 GCA_051878875.1 Lachnospiraceae bacterium
CAGATGACCCTGGACGGACCGCAGAGAAAGGGAGACTTAAGACGTTCCCGTGCAGCAGCTGTCAACATTGTACCAAACTCCACCGGAGCAGCCAAAGCCATTGGCCTTGTAATCCCGGAGTTAAACGGTAAGCTCATCGGTTCTGCACAGCGTGTTCCGGTGCCGACCGGATCCACAACCATCTTAACCGCAGTGGTAAGAGGCAAAGATATTACGGCAGAAGGAATCAACGCAGCCATGAAGGCAGCTTCCAATGAGTCCTTCGGTTACAATACAGATGAAATCGTTTCTTCTGATGTCATCGGCATGAGATATGGTTCCCTGTTTGATGCAACCCAGACCATGGTTTCAAAGATTTCTGAGGATTTGTTTGAAGTTCAGGTGGTTTCGTGGTATGATAATGAAAACAGCTATACAAGCCAGATGGTAAGAACAATCAAATACTTTTCTGAGTTAGCTTAGTTTGGAAAATACAAAGGTCCGTTTCAATGCGGACCTTTTTTACGACATTATGAGATAGGAAGAAGGAGAACGAGATATGTTAAACAAGAAGACCGTAGATGATCTGAATGTAAAAGGATTGAGGGTTTTAGTACGTTGTGATTTTAATGTGCCGTTAAAGGGAGATAAGATCACAGACGAAAACAGACTGGTGGCAGCATTGCCAACCATTCAGAAGCTGGTTTCCCAGGGAGGAAAAGTGATCCTTTGTTCTCACTTAGGAAAACCAAAGGGAGAACCGAAGCCGGAATTATCCCTGCGTCCTGTGGCAGAACGACTTTCTGAACTGTTGGGTCAGACTGTGACATTTGCTGCCGATGCCGAGGTGGTAGGACCTAATGCAAGACAGGCTGTGGAAAAGATGAAGGACGGGGAGATCGTTTTACTGGAAAATACCCGTTACAGAATAGAAGAAACCAAGAATGAAGATACCTTTAGTAAGGAATTAGCTTCTCTGGCAGATGTTTATGTCAATGATGCCTTCGGAACAGCACACAGAGCGCACTGTTCTACAGAGGGAGTTACAAAATATGTCAAGACCACTGCCGTAGGTTACCTGATCCAGAAAGAATTACAGTTTCTGGGTAATGCGGTAGATGATCCTGCAAGACCACTGGTTGCGATTCTGGGTGGTGCGAAAGTAGCAGATAAATTAAACGTGATCAATACACTGCTGGAAAAATGCGATACCCTGATCATTGGCGGTGGTATGGCTTATACCTTCTTAAAAGCACAGGGAAATGAAGTAGGAACCTCTTTGGTGGATGAAGAGAAGATCGACTATTGCAAACAGATGATGGAAAAAGCAGCGAAACTGGGAAAACAGATGCTGCTTCCGGTGGATTGCTGCGTAACCGATGCATTCCCGGATCCTATCGATGCCGAGGTATCCTGTGAGACCGTCAGTGTAAAAAATATCCCGGCGGACAAAATGGGACTGGATATCGGGCAAGAGACCAGAACATTGTTTGCTGATGCAGTAAAGAATGCAAAGACCGTAGTTTGGAACGGACCGATGGGTGTATTTGAGAATCCGGTATTTGCCAAAGGAACCATCGCCGTAGCGAAGGCACTGGCAGAAACCGATGCCATCACCGTGATCGGAGGAGGAGATTCTGCAGCCGCTGTGAACCAGCTTGGTTTTGGTGACAAGATGACCCATATTTCTACCGGTGGAGGAGCATCCTTAGAGTTCCTGGAAGGAAAGAAACTGCCGGGTGTAGAGGCTATCGAAGATAAATAAGCATGGAACACGAAAGAGGCTTTTCGTGTTAAAAAGTACAAGTTTGCATAACAAGGAGAATGTCAACATGTCAAGAAGAATGATCGTTGCAGGAAACTGGAAAATGAACAAGACCCCCAGCGAGGCGGTAGCTCTGGTAAATGAGTTAAAACCGCTGGTGGCAAATGATAAAGTGGACGTGGTATTCTGTGTACCGGCCATTGATATTGTGCCGGTAGTAGAAGCTGCGAAGGGAAGCAACATCCATGTGGGTGCTGAAAATATGTACTATGAAGAAAGCGGAGCTTACACCGGCGAGATCTCACCGGCCATGCTGACCGATGCAGGAGTGGAATATGTGATCTTAGGACATTCCGAGCGCCGCGGTTATTTCGGGGAAACCGATGAGATGATCAACAAAAAGGCAAAGAAGGCATTGGAGCATCATCTGACCCCGATCATCTGCTGCGGAGAATCTTTAGAGCAGAGAGAACAGGGCATTACCATTGACTGGATCCGTCAGCAGATCAAGCTGGCCTTCTATGAGATCTCCAAAGAGGACGCGGTTAAAACCGTGATCGCTTACGAACCGATCTGGGCTATCGGAACCGGAAAGGTGGCAACCAGTGAGCAGGCACAGGAAGTTTGTCATGCCATTCGTGAGTGTCTGAAAGATATTTATGATGAGGAAACAGCAGATCAGATCCGCATCCAGTATGGCGGAAGTGTTTCTGCTTCCAGTGCACCGGAGTTGTTTGCAATGGAAGATATTGACGGCGGTCTGGTAGGCGGAGCATCCTTAAAGGCTGACTTTGGCAAGATCGTGAATTTCCAGTAGATAAAGGGTTTACAGTGTGAAAGGTACATTACGAAAGCTGTTTAGTGTGCTGCTTTTATGCAGTGTACTCTGTACCGGCTGCGGTTTTCTTGCAGGACCGGTAAACTCCATAACGTCAAAACTGAAAGCTTCTACAGAGCCGGAATCTGTAGAGGCTTTTCGTGCTGATACAAAGGGGTCATCCGATGGGGAAAAAACAGCGTATCTGATGCAGGATCTAGATGAGGTGACAGAGCAGTGTCTGGAACTGACCGATCCGGTCAACAGCTGCGGTTATCCTCTGGATGAAAGCTTTTACCTGTGGTTTTACGGAGAGTATGGGGAAGGAATCTACCGGAAATTATATGAGAGTATGAAAGAAGGAACGGATAGTGATATCTACCGGAAACTTACCGGTAACACCCTTCATGTGTTGTGGATGTATTATTGCAGTGATTTTGGCATCCACAGGGAACAGCTTCAGAACGTCTATGTCAAGCCATCGGAAAATAGCACGGACATTGTACTGGACTTCGCCGGAGATATTAATTTTGATGAAAACTGGCCAAGTGTGCAGTATCTGACAGAACAGGGACTCGATCTTACGGATTGCCTTACGGGCGGTCTTACCGAAGAGATGTGTAGTGCCGATATCATGATGCTGAACAATGAATGTACCTATGGAACCGGAGGAACTCCCATTGCGGGAAAAGCGTATACGTTCCAGGGAAAACCGGAACGGGCGGCGCTTTTGAAACAGGCCGGAGTGGATATTGTTTCTTTGGCCAATAATCATGTATATGATTATCAGGCGGAAGGCCTTCTGAGTACCATGGAAACCCTGAAGGAAAATAAGATCCCCTATGTGGGTGCCGGAGAGAATCTGGATGAGGCGAAGAAGATCATTTACTTTATCATCAATGGTAAGAAGATCGCCATTACGGCGGCAACCCAGGTGGAACGTACTTACAATTATACCAAAGAGGCTACGGAAACTTCGGCGGGAGTGTTAAAAACCCTTAGACCCGACAAATATGTGGAAGTGATCCGGGAAGCCAGCCGGTATGCAGATTATGTGGTTGCATTTGTACACTGGGGAACGGAAGGATCCATCCATTATGAGGGAGATCAGGTGTATCTGGCAAAGCGGTTTGTAGAGGCCGGAGCGGATGTTATTATCGGCGGACATACCCATTGTCTGCAGGGTGTAACCTTTTATGAGGATGTGCCGGTGTTCTACAGTCTGGGAAATTTCTGGTTCGATTGGGAGGAACTACACTCTAGCGAGACGGGATTGGCACAGGTGATCATTCACGAGGATGGAAGTAGTGAGTACCGGTTTTTGCCATGCTACTATGAAGAGTATAAAACCAGACTTTTAACAGACGAACAGGAAAAAATAAATGCCTACCGGTATCTGGAGGGAATCTCCGATCAGATCCGGATCGATGAAGAGGGCTATATTACAGATATAAAGGATGAATAAGCAAAAACAGTAAAAGGAGAAACGAACATGAGTAAAAAACCAGTGGTACTGATGGTGCTGGATGGATACGGTTTAAATGACCGGACAGAAGGAAATGCCATTGCAATGGCCAATACCCCGGTGATGGACCGGTTAATGAAGGAGTGCCCCTTTGTAAAAGGAAATGCTTCCGGACTGGCAGTAGGATTGCCGGACGGACAGATGGGAAATTCCGAAGTGGGACATATGAATATTGGTGCAGGAAGGATCATTTATCAGGATCTTACCAGGATCACCAAGGCTATTGAGGACGGAGACTTTTTCACCAATCCGGTGCTGTTAAAGGCTATGGAAAACTGTAGGGAGCATAACTCCGACCTGCATTTATGGGGACTTTTATCCGATGGAGGAGTACACAGCCATATCACCCATTTATACGGACTGCTGCGCATGGCAAAACAGCAGAACGTGGAGAGGGTGTTTGTTCATGCATTTTTAGACGGACGTGATACACCTCCTGCTTCCGGCAAAGGATATATTGAAGAGTTACAGGCAGAAATGGAGAAGATCGGAGTAGGTAAGATCGCTTCCATTTCCGGACGTTACTATGCCATGGACCGTGATAACAACTGGGACAGAGTAAAAATGGCTTACGACAGCCTGGTATCCGGTGAAGGGGTGCAGGCTACTGATGCAGTAAAAGCCATGGAAGAATCTTACGCCAAAGAGGTAACAGACGAATTCGTACTTCCTACGGTGATCGTGGACGAAGAAGGAAAACCGCTTTCTACAGTAAAAGAGAATGATTCCGTGATCTTCTTTAACTTTAGACCTGACAGGGCACGAGAACTGACCAGAGCATTCTGCGATCCGGAATTTACCGGTTTTGAGCGCGATTTCATGAAGTTGACCTATGTCTGCTTTAAGAATTACGATGAAACCATTCCTAATAAACTCATTGCATTTGAAAAAGAAGTGATCCAAAATACTTTAGGCGAATATCTGGCAGCCCGGGGAAAGAAACAGCTTCGTCTGGCAGAAACAGAAAAATACGCCCATGTAACCTTTTTCTTCAACGGCGGTGTGGAAGAGCCCAATGCAGAAGAAGTTAGGATCCTTGTAAACAGTCCTAAGGATGTGGCTACCTATGATGAAAAACCGGAGATGAGCGCTCCGGAAGTTGGAATGGATCTGGTGGAAGCCATTAAGTCCGATAAGTATGATGTGATCATTATCAATTTCGCTAACCCGGATATGGTGGGCCATACAGGAGTGATCCCGGCTGCGGTAAAAGCGGTAGAGCGGGTAGACAGCCTGGTGGGAGATGCAGTAAAAGCTGTGGAAGAGGTAAATGGCGTACTGTTCATCTGTGCCGATCACGGTAATGCTGAGAAAATGATCGATTACGAAACCGGTAAACCGCATACGGCACACACCACCAATCCGGTACCATTCATCCTGGTGAATGCAGGAGAAGGAATCGGACTGCGGGAAGGCGGTTGCCTTGCAGATATTGCACCAACTTTATTGGAGTTAATGGGGCTTGAGCAGCCAAAAGAGATGACCGGTAAGTCGTTACTTGTAAAGTAGACAGGGAAAATGTGGTATTCTTAGAACTCATAGAATGAAACAAGATGAGCCTGCACGTGGGGTCGCTTGTCATGAATACAGGAAAGCCCGGCGGTGTGCCGGGCCTTCTTTCTGGTCGCAGTAGGGAACCACCCAAATGCCTTTAGATTGATAATAGATCAGCCGCAGGGGGTTTATTACACCGGCGTCATAGACCATGCCAGAAATTACAAACGTACGTTCTGCTAAATGTTGACAATTATCTCCGAAAACTATATAATCCCAAGTACAGGAAAAAAAGTAGGAGGAGCAGACAGTGGCAAAGAAAACAGCATACGATGCCAGCAGTATTACCGTGCTGGAAGGATTGGAAGCCGTTCGCAAGCGTCCGGGTATGTATATCGGAAGTGTTTCCAGAAAAGGACTGCATCATCTGATCTATGAGATCGTGGATAATGCGGTGGACGAGCATCTGGCAGGATTTTGTAAGAATATTGAGGTGACTCTGGAAAAGGACGGATCCTGTACGGTATCGGATGATGGCCGGGGAATCCCGGTGGGAATGCACAAACAGGGAGTATCTGCGGAGCGAGTGGTGTTTACCACCCTGCATGCCGGAGGTAAATTTGATAATTCTGCTTATAAAACCAGCGGAGGATTGCATGGAGTAGGATCTTCCGTAGTAAATGCCCTGTCTTCTTATCTGGACGTGAAAGTAAAACTGGACGGCAAGATCCATCATGACCGCTATGAACAGGGCCATCCGGTGGTAGAACTGGAAAAAGGTCTTCTGCCGGTGATCGGCAAGACCAAAGAAACCGGAACTACGATCAACTTTTTGCCGGATGATGAGATTTTTGAAAAAATCCGGTTTGTAGCAGAGGATGTCAAAAGCCGTCTGCACGAAACCGCTTATCTGAATCCGGAACTGACCATTGTTTTCCGGGACTTAAGAGGAGAAGAGCCGGAAGAAGTGGTGTTCCACGAGCCACAGGGAATCGTGGGATTCGTAAAAGAACTGAATAAAAACGTGGAGACCATCCACGATATCGTATATTTAAAAGGAAGTTCCGAGGGTATAGAGGTGGAAGTGGCTTTCCAGTACACCACGGAATTTCGGGAGAATGTGCTGGGATTCTGCAATAACATCTACAATGCGGAGGGCGGAACCCACATTACCGGTTTTAAGACGGTGTTTACCACCGTGATCAATTCCTATGCAAGACAGCTGGGTATTTTAAAGGAAAAGGATGCTAATTTTACCGGTGCCGATGTACGAAACGGAATGACAGCGGTAATCTCCATGAAGCACCCGGAACCGCGGTTTGAAGGACAGACCAAGACCAAACTGGATAACCAGGATGCTTCCCGTGTGGCGGCCAAGGTAGTGGGAGATGAAATCCAGCTGTACTTTGACCGGAATGTGGAAATATTAAAAGCGGTGATCGGTTGTGCCGAGAAGGCGGCGAAGATCCGTAAGACAGAAGAAAAGGCTAAGACCAATCTTTTAACAAAGCAGAAGTTTTCCTTTGATTCCAACGGAAAGCTGGCAAACTGTGAAAGCAGGGATGCGTCCAAGTGTGAGATCTTCATTGTAGAGGGAGATTCCGCAGGCGGTTCTGCCAAAACCGCCCGTGACCGTATGTATCAGGCCATCCTGCCTATCAGGGGAAAGATCTTAAACGTGGAAAAAGCAACCATTGATAAGGTATTGGCCAATGCGGAGATCAAAGCTATGATCAATGCCTTTGGATGTGGTTTTTCCGAAGGATACGGCAATGATTTTGATATTACCAAGTTAAGATATGATAAGATCGTCATCATGGCAGATGCAGATGTGGACGGAGCCCATATTTCCACCCTGCTGTTGACGTTATTTTACCGTTTCATGCCGGAACTTATCCAGGAGGGGCATGTGTATATTGCCATGCCTCCATTATACAAAACCATTCCTTCTAAGGGAGAAGGGGAGTATCTGTATGATGATGCGGCATTGGAACGTTATCGTAAGACTCATAAAGAGAAATTTACCCTGCAGCGGTACAAAGGTTTAGGTGAAATGGATGCGGAGCAGCTGTGGGAGACCACATTAAATCCGGAGACCAGGATCCTGAAACGGGTGGAGATCGAAGATGCCCGCATGGCTTCGGATGTAACGGAAATGCTCATGGG
>JBJEKY010000143.1:0-7705 GCA_051878875.1 Lachnospiraceae bacterium
CTTGCTTAAGTCTGTCATTCTGTGTTAAATTCATTATTAGAAACCTCCAGTATTTTTAAAGTGTTTTTTCATCCGGCCAAGATGAACACCTTAATTGTACTTCGAGGTTTTCTTTTATTCAATTGGCGTTATTTCTGAATTACAGGAATGCTCCTATTGTTTTATTATAATCCGAAACCCTCACTGTCTGCAAGATATAGGCAAAAATAACTGCAAGATATAGGAAAGATAAGTCTTTTCTAATCTGTTTTTTTGCGGTACAATGGTAGCATGAATAGTAAAGTATTAAAAACCTTAGAATTTGACAAAATAATATTACAATTAACGGAATATGCTTCCACCGAAGCGGGCAAAGACCGTTGCCAAAAACTGGTTCCCATGTATGATCTTCCTAAGATCATGGCTATGCAACAGGAAACCTGCGATGCCTTAAACCGCATCCTGCGTCACGGTCCGCTGTCTTTCTCCGGTGTGTACGATCTTCGGCAGGCTCTGAAACGTTTAGAGATCGGCGGCGTGATCAATGCCATTGAGCTTCTGCACATCTGCTCACTTTTGGATGTGTGCAAACGATGCGTCAGCTATCAGCGCAATGAACGGGAAGAAGATAACGCTGACAGTCTCACGGAGTATTTTCATGCCCTGTCTCCCCTTACACCGGTAAGTGAGGAGATCCGACGGTGTATTTTATCGGAAGAGGAAATCGCAGACGATGCTTCTCCGGCATTGAAATCCATTCGCCGTTCCATGCGTAATACTTCCGAGAAGATCCGTCAGCAGATGAACGCTATGATCAATCAGGCTTCCACCCAGAACATCCTGCAAGACAACGTCATCACCATGCGTAACGGCCGTTACTGCCTGCCGGTGCGCGCGGATTCCAAGGGGCAGATGCCCGGAATGGTACATGACCAGTCTTCCAGCGGCTCAACCTATTTTATTGAGCCCATGGCGGTAGTGAAATTAAATAACGACTTGACGGAATTGGAATTAAAAGAGCAGGAAGAGATCCAGGTCATCCTGGCGAATCTAAGCGTTCTGGTGGCTGAGCATGTAGAAGAGATCAAGTGCAATCTTCGCACCCTGACCAGACTCGACTTTATTTTTGCGCGGGGCATGCTGGCACGGGAACACAACGGAATCAAACCGGAGTTTACCACAGATGGTACCATTTCCATCCGAAAAGGCCGTCATCCGCTTCTGCCGAAAGACAAAGTGGTACCCATTGATATCCATCTTGGCGATGATTTTGACCTGTTGATCGTAACCGGTCCTAACACCGGTGGTAAAACTGTTTCCCTGAAAACAGTGGGATTGCTGACGTTAATGGGACAGTCCGGGCTCCACATCCCTGCCGGTGACCGCAGTAAGCTTTCTCTGTTTGAAGAAGTTTACGCAGATATCGGAGATGAACAGAGCATTGAGCAGAGTCTCAGTACTTTTTCCTCTCATATGACTAATATTGTGTCCATCGGTGAAAAAGCAGACGAGCATTCTCTGGTACTGCTTGATGAATTATGTGCAGGAACCGATCCGACAGAAGGTGCGGCTCTTGCTATCTCCATTCTCTGGGATCTGATGCACAGAGGCGCCAAGATCATGGCAACCACCCATTACGCAGAGTTGAAAGTATTTGCCTTAACTGCTCCGAGAGTGGAAAATGCCTGTTGTGAATTTAATGTAGAAACCCTAAGCCCTACTTACCGGTTATTGATCGGTGTACCCGGTAAAAGTAATGCATTTGCCATTTCCGGCAAACTGGGCTTACCGAATTATATTATTGAGGATGCCAAAAAGCGCCTGAATTCCGAGGATGAAACCTTTGAAGACGTGCTCAGTGATCTGGAAGCACGCAGAATCGCTTTGGAAGAATCCAGACTTGCTGCAGCAAAATACGAAAAAGAAGTACAGGAATTAAAAGAACAGCTTTCCAAAAAGCAGGAAGACATTTCTGAGAAACGTAGGAAACTCATTGAAGATGCAAGCCGGGAAGCAAACCAGATCCTGGCAAGAGCAAAAGATGTGGCCGACCAGACCATCCGGGATTTCACAAAATATGCCAGTGAATCTCCTTCCTTGCAGGAAATGGAAAACAAACGTACCAAGGTTCGGGAAGAGATCAAGAAAACCCAGGAAAACCTTTCTCTATCAGGAAGTCAGCCTCCGGCGCCTTCCAAACCTTTAAAACTTCAGATCGGTGACCTGGTACGGGTTCACAGCCTGAATCTGACCGGAACCGTTCATACGTTACCGGATGCCAAGGGAAATCTGTTTGTCCAGATGGGTATCCTGCGTTCACAGGTTCATGTTTCGGATCTGAGTCTGGTGGATGAATCCCCGGCTAAACAAACCAAGGGAAAATCCAAGAGCTACGTCAGCACCGGCGGTTTGAGCAAGTCCAGTTCCATCCATGCAGAGATCAATCTGATCGGTATGACCGTGGATGAAGCAATTGCTGCACTGGACAAGTATCTGGACGATGCCTACCTTTCCCATCTGGAATCCGTACGCATTGTACACGGAAAAGGAACCGGTGCCCTTCGTAATGCTGTGATCCAACATCTGAAGCGGCAGAAATATATCAAATCCTATCGTGCCGGTGCCTTTGGCGAAGGCGATGCGGGTGTTACCATTGCTGAATTTAAGTAACGATCCAACTACTTAATGAAATAACTTTTACGAATAGAAGGAGTGAACTATGTCAACCAAACAGAAAATCCTCATCGTAGATGATGATGAGAACATCGCAGAACTTATTTCTTTATATTTAACCAAAGAATGCTTCGACACCAGGATCGTTCATGACGGTTTGGAGGCCGTCAGTGCCGTAGAAGACTATCAGCCGGATCTCATCCTTCTGGATCTGATGCTTCCCGGCCTCGACGGATACCAGGTATGCCGTGAGGTTAGGACCAAATCCAACGTTCCTATCATTATGCTTTCCGCTAAGTGCGAAGTGTTTGACAAAGTTCTTGGCTTAGAGCTTGGAGCAGATGATTATATTGAAAAACCTTTCGACACCAAGGAACTGGTTGCCCGGGTGAAAGCCGTTTTACGCCGTTTCCACTCAGTAGCCGAAACCCCGGCGACAGACAATAGTGCGAAGGTTGTGGAGTTTCCGGGTCTGACTGTCAATCTTGGAAACTACAGTGTT
The DNA here is from genome assembly GCA_051878875.1 of Lachnospiraceae bacterium. Taxonomy (GTDB): domain Bacteria; phylum Bacillota; class Clostridia; order Lachnospirales; family Lachnospiraceae; genus XBB1006. The sequence goes on from JBJEKY010000143.1 coordinate 3,155, forward strand.
ACTTACAAAGGTCAGAAGATCGATATGCCCCCAAAGGAGCTGGAACTTCTTTATTTCCTTGCATCTTCCGCAAATCAGGTATTTACCAGAGAACAGCTTTTGGAAAACATCTGGGGCTACGATTACCTGGGAGATACCCGAACAGTGGACGTGCATGTAAAACGCCTTCGAGAAAAAATAAAAGACACACCGGACTGGAAACTCGCTACCGTCTGGGGTGTAGGATACAAATTTGAAACACGTAACTAAGTTTACAGATTGGAAGTCCTGACATTGAAACAGAAACTTATCTACATTCTACTTACCGGTTATCTTCTGTTCGCCCTGCTTTCTTTCGGCCTGGTACACTACTACTCTGCCAGCCGCATGAATCAGACCATGGAAAAAAACGAAGCCGAAGATTTGTACGCTGAAGCGGTATCCCTGGCAACAAACTACGGATATCGCTTTTATAGTAATACCATAACCAAAGAAAGTCTGACTGATTATCTGGATGTCTATGCTTCTTTCCTCAACGCGGATATCTGGGTCGTTTCCACCGAGGGGCAGGTGGATGCCGTGGTGAAATCTTCTCACGCACTGACTCCCCGTGCCATGGAAGGATTTGATATCACAAGCATGTTTGATTCCGGATACTATGAGATCGGAACTTTCCACTCTTACTTTACGGAGGATTATCTCAGTGTTTATGCTCCTGTTACCGTTAATTATAAGGTGATGGGATATGTTATGATCCATGAACCTTTGAAAAATATCCACGAAGATTCCCTGGAAGCTTCCGATATCCTCTGTCAAACCATATTAGGGATCATTGCGGTGTCTTCCGTGACCCTTTTGATCACGGGGTTCTTTATCATAAAACCAATCAACCGTATGTGTGCTGTGGCAAAAGAATATACCAATGACAATTTCAAGCCACAGATCCATCTTAAGGCGCCTGAAGAATTGTCTTTTCTGGCAGACACCATGAATTATATGTCCACCAAGCTGGATACCCATGAGGATGAGCAGCGTAAATTCATATCCAATATTTCCCATGATTTCCGTTCACCGCTTACCTCTATTCGCGGTTACATTCAGGCCATGCTGGACGGCACGATTCCACCGGAACTTTATGAGAAATATCTTTTGATCATCTCCAATGAAGCTGACCGGCTAACCAAGCTAACCAATAATATGCTGGATTTAAACCGGATCGGTTCGCGGGATGCCAAGCTGGAGCTTACTGACCTGGATATTAACCGTGTAGTTTTGGAATGTGCCCAATCCATGGAAGTACAGTGTAAAGAAAAAGGAATATCTATTTCCCTGATCCTTTGTGGTGATACACTGTTTGTCCATGCTGATTACCTGAAGATCCAGCAGGTGATCTACAACCTAATGGATAATGCGGTAAAGTTTTCACGTCCTGACACCACCATTACACTGGAAACTTCCTGCAAAAACGAAAAGGCTTATGTTTCCATTAAAGATCAGGGTATTGGAATTCCAAAAGATTCTCTGGAAAATATCTGGACCCGGTTCTATAAATCGGATCTTTCCCGGGGAAAAGATAAAAAAGGAACAGGCCTGGGGCTTTCTATTGTGAAAGAGATCATTCAGGCCCATGATGAAACGATTCATGTAACCTCGACGGAAGGGGTTGGATCGGAATTTGTGTTCTCGCTGCAGTTAGCGGAGCGGGAGCTGGAATAAATGTAATTGAGCAAGAACAGAGGGGGCGTTGCTGGTTGTTTACACAAAATCGCAACGGCCCCCTCTTTCTTGCTCTAACCATTTTATTCTAGCTTACGCTTTACTGTTCAGCGCAAAATCGCAGCCGCGGTATCCTCCGGCTCTATTTTTGTGCTCTAACTTACGCTACAGAAGTAACAACGGTTCCCCCTCTTTCTTGCTCTAAACATTTTATTCTAGCTTACGCGTTACTGTTTTTTGACTTATCATACGATCTTATACAAAAATAGCAAATCGTCGACGCTATCAAACCAACTATTACTCCGATTAAAATCGGACTATAGTCAAGCACGGTCGAAAGACAACCTGTTGCTACTGCGGCAAAAAAAGTTTCCCACAAAATATTAAACTTCTCCTGACTCATTCTTCTTACTCCTTATAAAGTCTAAATAACATATTTTAATCTATTTTTTGGGGATTGTTATGTTAATCTCGTATATACAATTCGAGTATACAATCTACTTATTATGTTTTCAAGTGTCAAGGTCGTCAACTATTTTCTGTCTTTCGTAGATTTTACCCTTGTTTTCACTTCACCCTTTAAATAAAAAAAGTTAGTCAAAAAGATGTCCCTGTTGCGATTTTGCGTCAGCAACCAGCAGCAGGGACATCTTTTTTGACTAATATGCTTATTTATGCCAGTGCTTCATACTCTTCCCGTGAGAAGAACTGGTCAGATTTCAGATATTCCGGAATATTTACAGATTCTCCATTGATGGAAATATCCGCATAGCAATGAGCAATTTTTAACTGATAAGTGTTTTGGTCTGTGGGTAATTTTCCCTGACATGTTACACAGATTTTGAGGTTATTGCTAAGTTCCTTAATATCAAATAAGGTCAGGAACCGTTTGCAGCGTCCCTTGAAGGAAATTTCCGGATTCAGGTTATCCAGGGATGCATTATTGAACTCAAAGTCAATATGTAACCAGCCATCTTCCATATAGAGAGCTGTATCGCAGAATTCTTCTACAAATTCCCGGTTTTGACTGGCTCTGGAGATTCTGGAGAACTCCTCCAGCTCATCCACAAACGTCAGGAAAGTGTCCGGATCAATGGTGGTAATACGGAACATATCATTGGTATGGTTGGAAATCGAGGATAAGATCCGTTGCAGTGAAAGCACCGTATCAGCTGGATAGCGGCCATTAAATCGTATTCCCGATCCGTCCTGCATATAATCCACCTGTTGAAAAGCCCGCAGATTTTTGCACAAAAGGAAGGCACTCATGATGCCATGCTTATACTCTTCAAAATCGTTGTAAAAGCTTAATCTTGTAGCCACAGGCGAAGCAAAGGAAACATTGACATCCAGACTGCCAGCCAGAAGAATCGCTTTTTCCTCTTCTGACAATTGACGAATGGCCTCGTCCTTTACCCCCACCACATTTCCAAACTCATTGATCTCAAACAGCTTTTGAACGATCTGTAGCCACTGTTTGGAATTATTTCCATCAATATTGATAGAAACAGAACGGCTGATAAAATCAATGAACTGGCTTACAAATTCCTGTTGGATATTTCCATATTCAAATGTAAAATCTTCAAAGTTGTGAATTGCAAAAAAGGGCAGAACCTTTTTCATGCTCTTATTGATCTTCTCGATCTTCTTTAATGGATAGCCCAGATCGTGGGTCAGTGCCGCCACACAACGTACAGCCTCATCATTTTTCAGAATGGACTGTTCCATTTCGATCAGATCACTTAACCTATCTGCATCTTCTTCCTTCAACATTTGAAGTTGGGACAGGGCATTTGGAATGACCTCCAACAAATTCAGATCTTTCTGCTCATCCACAAATAGGTCCGTAAATTCCTCTTTCCTTCTTAAATACTCTCCCAGGAAATACACCCAGATACAATGCAGGGTGTGATCACGGTAAAAAGAATCCGATGCAAAGATCAGTTCCTCAAACTCCACATAGGCATCAAAGTACTGAAATAATTTATCATATCCCTGTTTTTCCGGAGAAATATAAGACATGGAAGCCTCAAACAGGTTCTTCCAAAGATTGCAGGCAATGCGGATCTTTCGGTTCATGGTCTCTTCCCAGATCATTTCTTCGATCAATCCTCTGATCTGTTGTTTTTTGCTGTCATGCCCCTGAAGAAAAATAATCTTATTCTCTTCCATCTGTTTAAGATAAAACTGCATGACGATTTTCTCATTAACGTAATGTTCCATATACCCTCCTTAAAGAGTACCGTATAGAATAGATACCTTGTTGCTGGTTGCTGACGCAAAATCGCAACTGCGGTATCTATTCTATACTTTGATTTTACGGAGACTACTCTCCACATATCTGTTTTCGTATTAATAGAGTGTAAAAGATTAGCCGGATAAGTTGTCGCGGTTGCGATTTTGCGTTAGCAACCAGCAACGCAACAACTTATCCGGCTCTTCATTTTACACTAACTCAAGTAATACTTCTAACGCGCCGTCACCTTTACGCTGACCAATCTTTACGATTCTGGTGTATCCACCATTGCGCTCTGCATACTTTGGTGCGATCTCACTAAAGAGTTTTTCGCACATATCAACTTCTACTGTATTCTTCTTTCTTCCAGCAGCCTGCTTCGGAACGGAAGTTACAGGATAAAGAACTTTTAACATCTCTCTTCTTGCATGAAGACGGGATGGTTTATCTTTCTTAATGGTCTTTTCTACTTCATCATAAACGGTTACTTTCTTTCCGTCTACAACTTCCTTTACTCTCTTGCCGTCTTTGTCTTTACGAGCAACTTTAGCCTTAACGGTTACTTCTTCGTAGTTGTCTCTTTCTTTTACAGCCAGAGCGATAAGACCTTCTGCAACCTT
>JBJEKY010000144.1:0-7610 GCA_051878875.1 Lachnospiraceae bacterium
TTTCCCAAATATATATAAGTATACCCTGTTTTTTGAGGAAAAGGAAATGAGCCATACACATTCCAGACATTATGATTTGTAATGTCTGGAGAATTGTGTAAGATTATGTAAAAATATGGCCCTGAAATACAATGTCAGATTAAAATGTTCAGAATTAATGAATATTTAAAAGCACTTCCTGCGTCAGTTCAATGAACCGTGTAGCAACAGGAGACATATGATCAGTTTTTGGATAAGCGATACCCAGCTCTCTGGTAAGAGGGGGATCTAACGGCAATGTCTGGATGGGGTATTTCATATCCAATACAGACATCTGCGGCAGGATACTGAAACCTAATCCACTGGTTACCATGTGCATGATGGAAAGATCCTCTCGGGCTGAGCATACGATTTTTAAGTGAATGCCATGGTTAACCAGAAGATCCGGAAAATCTGTAAACACTTCCCTGGCAGGGAGTAAAAACGGCTGATCTTCAAAATCTGATACCGGAAAACTCTTCATACCTGTTATGTCATAGCTGTTTGGAATGACTGCAAGCATAGGGTCGTCGTATAGCGGGATCCATTCCATATCGTCAATGGCACTGCGGCTTAAGAAAGCAAGATCTGCCTTCTTTTCTTCCAAACAGGAGAGTAGTTCCTTGGGATTTCCTTCAATAAGCTCCAAGGTTACACCCGGATATTCTTTACGGAATGCACTGATGATATCCGGAAGCCAGTTATGGGAAATGCTGGCCAGTGTGGCAATGGTCAGATGACCTCCTCCTGATTCGCTCAGTGTTTCCACGACACGGTCTAGTTTACGGTTTACTTCCAATAACTCACGGACAAGAGGAAGGATCCGCTCTGCTTCTGCGGTCAGGGACACACCATGTTTATTTCTGACAAACAGTGGAAAACCTAATTCTGCCTCCATGGATTTTAATACGTGGCTGACACCGGACTGAGTATAGCCCATGCGGATGCCGCTTTTTGTAAAGTTTTTCGTTGTAGCCACATCAAGAAATAATTCGTATCTGTTTAATTCCATAACGTCACCCTTTTATATTATAATTTGTAAAAACCTTTTTTTACCTTAGGACAGGCACTTTCCATAAAAGATTTGAATGTAGTTAAGGAAGTATCCTGCAGTGCTTCTTTGGGAAAACCGAATAAAGTTTTGATCCCCTGATCGGTACGGACAACAATGCCAATGGCCTTGTCGGTTTCCAGTAGCTTTAGAATCTGTTGATAATAAAATGTACGTTGTTTATCTTGTGTATCATTTACAAAATGATCATCATAAAATTCCATGGTTACAGACAGATCATTTAGTTTTTTTTCTTTTCGGCGTTCATATGCAGCTTCAGCATCACCAAAAGCAGCGGTAGAGACCAGTTTTTTTCCCAGTGTCCGGCGAAAGATCTCCATTGCAACAAAGATCAGTGCCCAGACGCCCCAATATTTTAATAAGAAGAGAACCAGATTTACAGAACCCAGACTGAGAATATTACTTTTTCCCAGTATAACGATGAGTATCATGATCGCTAAGGTTGAAGCGCCAATGCGGAACCCGCTGATACTGGAGTCCAGTCGGTATAATTCACAGGTTTGGAATATGGCGTCTTTGGTTTCTTCATATTTAACAGTAAAACGTGGTGTCATTTGTACCTCCAATGATTCTTTCTCATGCTCGTAATTCAGAATCATTATATCGTAGGTAAAGAAGAAAAGCAAGGTACAGGGGAAAATAAAAAAGCTGCCGCACCATTTGGTACGGCAGCCGCTTGAATATATAAAAATAATTATGTATTCAATAGGTTTGAATTTGTTTTTTTGTGGTTAATAGCTTATTTGCCACCAACCATTTCATCAAACTTCTTGGTGAATAATAACATTACAATACCAATTGCGATGATGATAGCGGATACGATTCCGTAAGCTTTTACGAAGGAGAACTGTCCTAACCAGTTGTATAATGGTCCGTATGCTTTTCCGGAGAAGAAAATGATCAACGGCCATACACCAAGCATGGTTCCAAGTAACTTAGCAGGAGCATACTTGCTGATAAAGGAGTTTCCAAGTGGTGAGAAGATAACTTCACCAAGGGTTAATGCAAACGCAACGAAGAAGATCAACCAGATACCAACCGGATCTTTGGTTCCTTCTCCTGCCATAGCTGCTGCAGCAACCATGATCAGCAGGGAAATACCAAGAATGATGATTCCGAGAGCTGTCTTGGTGAACATACCCCAGTCTCCCTTAGGACGCTGTTTCATCTTAGCCCAGATTCCAGCGAAGATTGGGCAGAGGATGATACAAAGTAATCCGTTTGCGGAGTCAAACCAGGAAGTCGGCATCTCGAAGCTTCCGATGTTCCAGTTTGCCCATCCGGATCCACCCTGAGAGATTGGACCGAATTCGTAATAAATCGGTAAGTATACTAAGTACCAGAATAACCAGAAAATACCGGAGAATAAAGTAACGATGCAGATTGCAACAACACGGTTCTTCTCAAGTTTGGTAAGAGGAGCATTGTCTTTTGCAACGTCAGCTTTGTCAGCATCTTCTTTACGGTTATCTACTAAGAATGGTTTCTTACCTGCATCGCCGAAGGACTTCATTCCAACTAACCACCATGCGCAGTCAATGAAAAGAATGATACCGCAGAGTAAGAACATCAAACGATAGCTAACCTGGGTTGCAACCAGTGTAAGGAAGGTTGTACCTACGAAAGATCCGATATTAACGAACATGTACTGAATGTTAAATACGGAGTCCAGAGTATCCTGGTCAGCCAGTGGGAAAAGACGTCCACTGATTCCGGAAACATTACCTTTGAAGAAACCGGTACCGATAGAGATCAGGATGATAGCTACCCAGAGCATTCCGATTCCGTTTGCCTGCCATGCACATAACCAGCCGATTCCCATTAAGATTTCTCCGATAGGAACAAGGATTCTAGGACTGATCCAACGGTCTGCGATGATACCACCGATGATCGGGGTGATGTAAGTAAATGCTACCAGGTTAGAGCTCATTACAGCTCCGACAGACTTGTCGAGTCCAAGACCGCCATTCATAGCTTCCAGAACGATGAAAATGGTAAGACCCCATCTTGCTGCGTAATATGCACATCTTTCAAGTGTGAAGGAGAATGCACATACCCAGAAGCCAAATGGCCACGATTTCTTTGTGTTTTCCATTTGAAATTCCTCCAATATGTTTTTTTTGTCCCCCAGTTTTTAAATGGAAAAACAATTCAACTCAAAACCATTTAAAAAATAAGAACTGATCATAGTATAGCATGATTTAGACCGAGGTACAATAAGTTTGTTAAGAAAAAGTTTATAAAGTTTTTAGAATTGAAAGGATACAAAAAAGAGGGCATCTAGTTGAATGGTGATTTATAAATATTTAAGGATAGTTTTGCGAAAACTTGTTGAAATTGGATTAATTATGTGATAGTGTGAACATAAGGTGAACAAAGAAATGTGAAAAGAAAATGGGCAACACAATATAGCGAGGCCCTTTTTTTGTTCACCAAATTTATAATAATGTAGGAGGTAGGTATGACAGTTTTATGGATTATCAGAATCGCTTTAATCGTTTGGACGGTGATTTCGTGCATCATGATCTTGCGGGATACGATTAAGCACAAAGAAGAGTTGGACTTTAAAAAGGGTCCGTTGCTTTTCTTCATTGGTATGCTCGTTGACTTTTTTGACACCTGGGGAATTGGTTGTTATGCACCCAACATGGCATTGTTTAAGTTTACGAACACCTGCCGGGACGACCTGGTTCCGGGAACCCTGAATTTGGGCCATACAGTGCCGGTTGCTATTGAAGGAATCCTTTTTATGACCTTTGTGGAGATCGATCCGATCACATTGGCATTAATGCTGGCCGCCTCCGCAGTGGGCGCAGTCATTGGCTCCAAGATCGTATGTAAATGGAATATGACACTTGTTCGATATGCGCTGGGTATCTCACTGATCGCGGTTGCGATCGTTACCATTTGCCGTAATGCGGCAATCGGACCATTCGGAGTCAGCGGAGATGCATTGGCGCTGACAGGAGTGAAATTAGTGATCGGTATTGTGGTGCAGTTCTTCCTGGGTGCTTTGATGATGGTTGGATTCGGTTTGTATTCTCCATGTATTGCGCTTTGCTCTTTACTGGGATTGAACATCGGAGCAGCATTCCCGATCATGATGGGTTCCTGCGGATTCCTCATGAATGCAGCAGTTCCAAGCTTTATCAAAGAGAATAAATACGATCGTACCTGTAACCTGTTCGTTATGTTCGGAGGTACCATTGGAGTTCTTTTGGCATACTTCTTATTGAAATATGCGTTCTCACTTACAACATTATCTTACATTGTATGTGTAGTAATGATCATCACGGCGATCCGTTACTTCCTGGATGCAAGAAAAGAGAAACAGGACTAAGACAAAGAAGCATCAGTATGAGCAGACAGGCTCATTTGCAATAAAAAATAAAAGAGGTCGTTACGACGGCCTCTTTTTCAACTTGTTCTTAAGTTTTACAGGAATATATCGACACTTGCAACCGGATCTGGAAAGGATGAATTCCCGGAAAGTGTCAGAAGATCCAATGGAAAAACAGTTCATGGGGAGAATGAACAGATCATCCTCATTCATGGCCAGGTAAAAATAGGATTCATCATAGTACAGGTTTTTGATCTTATGATATCCTCCCGGGCTTAAGAAAAGCTGGTCATTCTGGAAGATAAGAACCTCTTTTTCATTAAAACGGTAAGTTGTTATGGTCCCATTGATATAGTCAGGATCTTTGTGGGTCATCCTGAAAAGGGGTATGTATTGCCTAAATAATCCCATCAGAACCATGAAAATGCCCAACACATAACAGGTTCCGTAGATCAGTGGGTGATGTCCCGAACCTGTCAGAGGCAGACAGAAGATCAGAATACCAAAAATCAGAAAGTTGGTGGTTACTCTTGGGTAGCGGACACGATTGATGAAAGTAATGTAAGCTTTGATCATTTTCTTGTCCCGTGCGGTACGTATCTCATACAGGGTATTAGATGGCATAGATTGTGAATCCTCCTGAAGATTATTTTGAACTATCAAACTGTAAGTATGATTATATGGGAATTATTTCACAATAGCAAGGGGAGATTCGTTGACTTATTATGCAAAATCATCTATAATGAAGGCGGTTTGGAGTTCCTTTTAGGGACTTTTACCAAGGGAGTACATATAAGAAATAGAAATCGAAGGAGAGAAAACAGTGGATTTAAAAGCAAAAGTGAATGTAGACAGATTTGAGTCTGTTCTGCAGGTTGTGGATTCTCACACCGTAGGTGAGTTCTGCCGTATCGTGATCGGTGGAGCTCCGGAACCGGAAGGAAACACCATGATCGAAAAGAAAAAATGTATGGAGAACAAATATGATCATCTTCGTACAGCGTTGATGTTTGAGCCTAGAGGACATCGTGATATGTTCGGTGCATTTTTCTGCAAACCGGTGCATGAAGAAGCTGACTTCGGCGTGATCTTCATGGATACCGGCGGATATTTGAATATGTGCGGACATTGTACCATTGGTTCTGTAACCGTTGCCATTGAAGCAGGACTGGTGGAATCACACGAAGGAGAAAATGAGGTTGTATTGGATGCTCCGGCAGGACTGATCCGTACCAAAGCCATGGTGAAGAATGGAAAAGTAGAATCTGTTACACTGACCAATGTTCCTTCTTTTATGTATAAAGATAATCTGTCTGTTAATGTAGACGGTAAAGAGATTCCATTTTCCATCAGCTTCGGCGGAAGCTTTTTTGCCTTGGTTGACACTACAAAGCTGGATATCGGCATGATCGGTCCGAAGACCGTGCAGGCATATACCGATCTTGGCATGAAAATGATGGAGATCATCAACCGTGAGGTTCCTGTACAGCATCCGGAATTGGATATCAACACCGTAGATCTTGTTGAGTTCTATGGACCGACACCAAATCCGGACAAAGCAGATTCCAGAAACGTGGTTATCTTCGGAGACCGTATGGCAGATCGTTCTCCGTGCGGAACCGGAACCAGTGCCAAGATCGCTGCTCTTTATCACTGGGGCGAGATCAAGGTTGGTGAAAAGTTCGTCAATGAAAGCTTTATCGGAAGTCTGTTCACCGGTGAGATCAAAGAACTCACTAAGGTGGGAGATTTTGATGCGGTAATTCCTATGGTTACAGGAAGTGCTTATCTGACCGGCTTTGGAACCTATCTTATTGATGGTACTGATCCATTAAAATATGGTTTTGAGGTAGGCTAAAGGGTTTTATTCCTGGGAAAAGTAAAGGGCATAATCTGATTGAGAGAGAGTTACTCCCGCCAGGCAGATTTCAGAGATTTTGCTTTGAGATCTTCCGGCGGGAGTTTTTGCATCTTCACAAGGTTTACAAATGAAGAAAAATCACTTATAATTCCGTTGTATTGTTTAGAAGGAACTTTTGACAAATAATTTGATAGAGAAAAAGTGAGGTTGAGAGAAATGAAGAAAAAAATGATTTCACTGCTGCTTACCGCGGCACTAGTACTGACCGGTTCCATGAACGTACTGGCAGACGGAACAGGAGATGTCAATGAATATGGACAGGCTTATCTGGTTACCGGAGCAGATTTGAACAGTGAGCAGTATGATACAGTTATGGAGTTACTGGGCGTAACGGAGGAGGAACTGCCGGATTACGTGCAACTGGAAGTGACCAATGAAGAAGAACATCAGTATTTGGATGAATATCTTCCGGCATCGGTGATCGGAAGCCGGGCATTTTCTTCTGTGAAACTGGTTCCGCAGGCAGAAGGATCCGGCTTAAGCATTACCACCTACAATATCAATTACTGTACGATTTCTATGTACAAAAATGCACTGATCACTGCAGGAATGGAAGATGCGGAAGTGACTGTGGCAGGACCCTTTGATCTGTCCGGAACCGCTGCGCTTATCGGTGCAGTGAAAGCCTATGCAGACAGCCAGGGCGAGGAAGTGGATGAAGAAGCACTGGAAACTGCAACTAATGAAATTGTCCTTACCGGAGAACTGGGTGAAGAAGTCGGGGACTCCGAGGCCGTTTCCAATCTTATGGCTTATGTGAAGCAGGTTGTAGTGGAACAGGGGCTGGAAGATGAAGATGATATCCGGGCAGCTGTTGAAGAAGGTGCCGAGAAGCTGGATATCGAGTTGACTCCTGATCAGGTAGATGAGGTGGTTGCATTGATGTCTAAGATCAGTAAACTGGACATCGATCCGGATACTTTAAAAGAGCAGGCGAAGGACATTTATGATAAATTGACCGATATGGGTCTGGATCTTGGAAACGTAGATACCAATGGCCTTATGTCAGCGATCAAAGGATTCTTCCAGGCAATCATTGATTTCTTCAAGGGGTTGTTTGGCTAGGGATGATTGATCTGGATTTTTTTGCTTGAAGCCGGAAAAGATAAAGATGAATTGATGGGCGGCTGCGGTGCAGCCGCCTCAGAGTGTAGACAAAGTAGTTGCGGGAAACGGTATGTTTCCCGCACTATTTTTTAATTTAACAGGCCGGAAAGTCCGTATTTCAAGACTTTCCGGCCTGTTTCTGGTATAATAAA
>JBJEKY010000145.1:0-7583 GCA_051878875.1 Lachnospiraceae bacterium
TCTCTCTCTGACATGTTTATCCTCCCTTCATCCTTCTCTCATGATGGTAGAAAAATTATATCACGCGCTTGTTCCAAAGTCTATTATCCAAGATCAAAAAACAAAAAAATACAATTCAGAAGATTTTAAAAGGATTCTCCTGCCTTGCCTTGACGGATTCCCGTTCTTTTTGCTACACTACTATGAAGGAAAGGAGACGGTATGCTGCTTTTCCTGCATACCAATATTGTTAGATATGAAAAAAATAAAACAAATTCTTGCCATCATCGGTGTGCTGTTTCTTGTAAGTCTTTACCTTTTGACCATTGTTGCTGCCCTGACTGCCAGCCCTAATTCCAGCGGATTATTTGCTGCCAGCATTTATGCTACCATAGTCATTCCGGTTTTACTCTGGGCTTATTCCCTGTTCTATAAAATATTAAACAAAAAAAATTCCAACGAAGCTTTGCCAAAGAACGAATCTTTAAAGGAGTATTCCGGTGCTTTAACCGGGAGTCAGATTGACCATGATGCACCCGATAACAATAAAGAAGATCCCAACAAATCCGAAAACCGAAAGTTCTTCTTTAAACACCAAAAAAGAAATCCCGGTGGTCACTAGAATACCCACACCACACCAGGTTGCATAGGCGATCCCCAGATTAATTTTTGTGATAGCCCTGGAAAATGCAGCATAACAGATGCCGTAAGTGACCAGGCTTCCCAAAGTCGGTAATAGCTTCGTAAATCCATCTGAATATTTTAACAACGTTGTAGCTAATATCTCTGCGCCTATGGCTACTGCCAATAAAAGGTAAGCCATAAAGTATTCCCCCTAATTCGTGATGGTTTTTCCCGTCGTTTTATCAAAAACATGGATTTTTTCCTCATGAAACGTCATCTTGATCCGATCTGAAACATGAAGTGGAATATCTGTAGAAATTTTGGCCACTATCTTTTGTTCTGAATCCTCCCTGCTGATATGCACAATCGCTTCCGTCCCCAGCATTTCATATACCTCCACGGTACCTTCCCCATGAATCGGGCAGTCCGTTCGGTCATGCAGTATAATATGCTCCGGTCTGATCCCAACGATAACAGGTTTTTCCACAGCCCTTTCCTTGCGAAGTTTTGATGCCTTTTCACCAGAAACCGCAATGCTTCTCCCATCTATTTCTATGATAAGATTTCCGCCTTTTTCTTTAACCACGCCCTCAATAAAATTCATTGGCGGTGTGCCAATAAAACCGGCCACAAACTGATTTGCCGGATAGTCAAACAACCTCTGCGGTGTGTCAACCTGTTGGATCTCACCATCTTTCATGACCACGATCCTCGTCCCCAGTGTCATGGCTTCTGTCTGATCGTGTGTTACATAAATAAACGTGCTGTCCAGCTTCTGATACAACCGGGCAATTTCCACACGCATCTGTCCCCGCAGTTTTGCATCCAGATTAGACAATGGCTCATCCATCAAAAACACCTTTGGATTTCTTACAATAGCCCGTCCCATTGCAACCCTCTGTTTCTGTCCTCCGGAAAGTTGACCCGGTTTCCGATCCAGTACTTCCTTTAGCCCCAGGATTTCTGCCACGGCCATCACTTTTTGTTCTATCACTTCTTTTTTTTCATGACGGACATGGAGACTGTAGGCAATATTCTTGTATACACTCATATGCGGGTATAAGGCATAATTCTGGAATACCATAGCAATATCCCTGTCACTTGCATTTACCTTGTTCATTTTCCTTCCATCAATGAAAAGCTCACCTTCCGTAATCTCTTCCAAACCGGCGATCATCCTTAAGGTTGTGGTTTTCCCACATCCGGAGGGTCCCACAAAAATAATGAATTCTTTTTCTTCTATATTCAGGTTAAAGTCTTTTACGGCTTTAAATCCATTTTCATACTGTTTCGTGATATGCTTCAATTCTACTTTATTCATAGTTCCTCCAACAGAGCCAACAGATCATCAACAGAATCAATGATGTGATCAGCTAACGGCTCCAAATCTTCAATTTTTCCGGTACCGCTCAGCACACCGATCCCGACGGCGTGTCCGTTTTGGGCAAACCTCATATCATTAGGGGTATCCCCAACCACGGCTATCTCTCCGGGAGATATACACCATTTCTTTGCCGCCATCAAGATCAGTTCCCCATCCGGTTTCTCCGGATATCCGCAACCGGCAGTGGCATAAAAAGAGATTTCTTCCGCCACTCCCAGTTTTTCCATACATATTCTGGCCGACCGATAGTCGTCCGTGGTTGCCAGGCCGATGTGTATTCCCCTGTTTTGCAGTTCCTGCACTAACCTTTTTACATCGGTAAAAACAGGATAATCCCTGCGCCTTTCACATACCTCATGAAAAAACTCGTCTGTCAACCACATCTCCATAATCTCACGTGAAGCCGGGATCTCCTCCTGCCGCAGGGCCTCTACAAGATCTTCTGCGATCAATCCATAAGGTTTCCATGCCAGCGCACCTTCCGGGTCTATTGATTGTCCATGCACACCCAATGCATCAAATAATCTGGTTTTGACTTCCCTGTTTCCGGACAATCCATACATGTCCATAAGCCGGTCAACCACAGCGTTTGCGGCTGTTCCCCAGACCTCATAAAAATCGATCAGCGTTCCGTCTTTGTCAAATAAAATTCCTTTGATCGCCATTGCTCTTCCACATACTTTCTTATCTTCCCAAATCGGTGAAACCGATGTTCTTTTTCTCCCCTGGTAACAGGATTTGCGTAAAACAAAAAGCTTCCATCCTGTTTCTGTGCCCCGAACCGGATCCAATTGTATCCGTCCTTTAGACTGATGGAACCGGTCACCTTATACCGGCTCCCATCACATTCCATCTGCTGGCAGACATACTTTTTCCCATTCAAAATGTAAAAGATCACAGGCTCTTCGTTCAGTGCTCCCAAAGAAATGACATAGGTGAGCCGTTTTGAAGAATTTCCCAACCGGTCTCCAAAACAGACTTCCTCTGTTTTCTCCCCGTCACAAGCCGTAAGCTGCGCCTCTATTTTGCAATATCTGGTGACATAGCTATGGCAATCTCTTAGTGCCTTCATTAGATGTTCCGGCGACAATCCATCCATATATAACCAGGTGGCAGGATCTCCCGGAATAGAAGGTTCACAGGCTCCTTCATAGAAATCATCTATTTTTTTATGGGAATCACTTCCACCGATGGCACAGACCCGGTATCCATCCTCCCACAACGCATCTGCAAGGAGCACCGCTTTTTCATTTGCTTCCTTTGCACAGGCCTGTTTTTCTGCTTCATATGTAGGATCGTTGATGATCTCCAGACAATCCATGGCCTCCAGAGGCAGTTCCTCCATTAACCATTTCCACACATAGAGAAAGGGATGGTTGACACTAAAGAGCCAGTTTCTTTCCCTGCACTCTTTTATAATGGCTTTGATATCCTGCTTTAGCAGAGTCTCTTCTTTGTGGATAAGGATGCCATCCAGTGATTCCGGTCTTTGGTCAATTCCAAACAGATTCGCATGACCTAAAGTGGTTGTGATCTCCACACCCGGGAGGATCATAACATCGGTTTGTGGCCAGCCTGTGTGAAGCACGTTATGCTCTGTTGGGACATAGTAATCCAGTTCCATGAATTCTGCTTTCCTGCTGGCTGTTTCCGGCAGCTCCACTCCATCCGAAAGTCTTGTATGGGTATGCAGATCTCCCTTATACCAACGCTTTTCCTTTTGGAACAGTTTTTGAAAATCATATCCTTCATACTTCATTTCTCCTTTTGTCCAGACAGAACCGCCGATCACTTCTGTAACCGGCAGTTCATGATCTGATATAGAAATGTGAAGTGTGACCCTGTTATCCCCGGCAAGTGCCTTTAAGTATTCGGAAAACAAAATGATATCTATTTTCCAAACACCGGATTTTATTACTCCCGGCACTCCGCCAATGGTGGTATTGGAAGCATCCGATCCAACAGAAATCCTGCTCTCGCTACAGCTTAACTGTTTCTGAAATCGGATTTTTCCATCCGGATCCCGAATGATGAAGAACACCAGAAATCCGTACTCTTCCGGCAGATCATGCTCTATTGACAATCTCTTACATCCTGTGGGTACCATAAAGGATTTCTCCGTGATCGTAGATGTATCCTTTCCAATAACCACTTCCATCAATTCTTTCATTTTTATACCTTACTACTCTCTTTACTGACCAAGTGCTTCATCCAAAGCTGCCTGTGCGGTCTGTTGTGCCTCATCCAAAGCTTCTTTAGCAGATATCCCATCTATCTCTACTTTATCTGCCGCAATCTTTAATGCATCGTAGATTGCTCCGTTGGTAGGATCATCCGGATAAACAGATCCGTGTGATGCCTGACTAAACGGTACCAGAGCCTGCGGATTCTCTTCCGTGTAGGCAATGTACTCTTCATTATCCTGGATATTTACATTCACTGCCACATAACCGGTGGACATGGTCCACTTAACCTGGCTCTCTGCATTTGTGAAATATGTCATAAAATCAAATGCTCCCTGCTTTTCTTCTTCACTGGAACCTTCTAAAACTGAAAGGGTTAAGGCTTCTGCCAGAGGTGCTGACTGGGAATCCTCATCCCATGCAGGCTGTTCCATGGCTGCCACAATACTGAAATCCAGATCTGCCTGGTCTCCTGAAGAACCGGTATAACCACCTGCTTTGTTTGCAAGAACATCATCAATGGTATTGTACCAGTACTCCCAACCCTGGCCGCCATAATTGATGGCCATTGTCTTGTCATCATGGATCCAGGTGCGGAAAGCTTCCCATACTTCAACCCACTCCGGAGAATTTATGGTGACCTGGGTTCCATCTTCACTAAATACGCTGGCTCCATTGCTGAATGCCGCATCAATCAGATTATCCGCGCCCCACATGGGCTCCCATCCATATTCAAACTCACCGGTTGCCTTGATAGCTTTAGCTGCTTCTCCCAGATCCTGCCAGGTCTTAATATCCTCTGCCTTGATCCCTGCTTTTTCAAAGGCTTCCATGTTATAGTACATAACCTGGGTTGTTCCGTATGCCGGCAGGGCGAATACATTTCCATCGTTGTCTGTGCCCTGATCAAAAAATACCGGAATATAATCATCCTGACTGAATCCTTCTTTTGCATCCATATAATCGTTGAGTTTTGCCACAAGACCTTTATCAAAAAGATTTTCTGCGGCCGTTGCATCCAGTAAAACTACGTCCGGAGCTGCATTACCGGCAATTCCTGCCTGGAGCTTCTGATAGGTTTCCGAATAATCTGCCTGCGTCACTGCTGTTACCACATACTGATCCTGGGATGCATTATACGCATCAATGATTTCCTGCACTACACCAACAGCCGTTTTTCCTCCGGCATACCAAAACTCAATTTCTACCGGTTCTCCACTTCCATCTGTGTTGCTCTGGCTGTTTTGTTCACCACTTGTTCCGCTGCTTTCTCCACAACCTGCCATCAGACCCACGGTCATGATCATCGCTAAGAAAAGTGATACTACTCTCTTTTTCATTTTCTTCCTCCTAAACTGTTTTCGCTTTATTATTCTAGCCTTTCATTCCGGTGTCTCCACCGATTCCATTGATGAACCACTTTTCCGTAAATGCAAACAGGATCAGTAGAGGAACCACAACAACAGCACTGGCCGCCATAACCAGATTCCATTTTGTTCCATAAGCTCCTCCCTCAATGAAGAAACTTCTGAGTCCCTGTGACACAAGATACTTTGTGCTGTCATTGGTGATCAATGACGGCCACATATAGTTGTTATATGTTGAAATAAAGCTCATCAATGCAAATGTGATAAAAGACGATTTTGTCATGGGGCAGATCACTTCCCACAAAACCCGAAAGTGACTGGCTCCATCCATTCTTGCCGCTTCCACAAGTCCTTTAGGAACTTGCATGAATGCCTGACGTAACAAAAAGATCCCAAATATGCTGATGGTACTTGATATGATCAGACCGGATAAAGAATTTAACAGATTCCACTTTGAAAGGATAATATAACCGGGTATATAAGTTGCCGCCACCGGAAGCATATAAGTTCCCATAACAACGGCAAATAAGATATTTCTACCCTTAAACTCCATGAACACCATAGCATAGGCTAACATTGCGCCGGAAACAATCTGCAGGATCACCACTATGACAGATACCCACAGGCTATTGCCGATATACGATAAAATGGGAGAGTCAACAAATATGGATATAAAATTCTCCCATTGTGGCTGTGCCGGAAACAGTATGCTGGCATCCATGATCTCTGCCTTTGTTTTAAGTGCACTTAAGATCATCCAGACAAAGGGAAAGGCTGTAAAAATACTTACCAGTGCCAAAACAGAATACTTGACAAGATTTCCTATTCCATTCAGGACTTTTCTCCCAATCTCTCTGCCCTGCTGAACCTCTTCCTGCCACAGTCTTTTTCCCATATCACTGCCTGCTGTTTTTGAAATCGTATTTACTTCACTCATTATTCTTTCTCACTCCAATCTCTTTCCCTTTAGTAGTGCACCCATTTTTTTGATGCCACAAACTGCATCACCGACAGCAGTATCGTTATCATGATCATGATAACTGCCGATGCTGTTGCCTGACCCATTTTAAACTCTTCAAAGCCCAGTTGATAATACATATAAAGAAGAGTCCTGGTACTTCCACTGGGGCCTCCCTGGGTTAAGATCTGAATTTGATCATAGGCCTGCAAAGAATTTACCATGGTGATAATCATCAGAAAAAATGTGGTGGGTGAAATACTGGGAAGGGTTATATCCAAAAACTGCCGAAATTTCCTTGCCCCGTCTATGCTGCTTGCTTCATAAAGCTCCGTCGGGACCTTTTCCAGCGCAGATAAATAGAAGATCATGGCATAGCCTATACTCTTCCACACTGTCACAATGATCACAGACAACATGGCTGTTTCCGAACTGCTGATCCATTTCAGTGCAGGAAGATGAAATAGTCCAAGCACCACGTTTGCAATTCCGTCTGATGGTTGGAAAATCCATGTCCAGACAATGGAGATTGCAACCGTGGGCGTGATCCAGGGAGAAAATAATACAAATTTGAAGAAGCCATTTCCACGAAACTGTTTCCTAAGTAACAATGCCAATCCCAAACCTCCTATGATGGTAGGGAAAAGTGTGCCCGCAGTAAATACTAATGTATTCCACAGAGCATCATAGAACCTGCTGTCCTTCATCAGAGAAATGTAGTTTTTAAAGAACACAAACTTATAGTCCGGTGTCATAAAGTCCCAGTCGGTAAAACTGATCCAGATAGAACGTAAAATCGGATAAATCCAGAAAACCACAAGCGGAATCAACGCAGGCAACACAAATAATGCAACCTTTCCGCTGTTCTTCATTTTTATCATAACTTCTTTTGTTTTTTCTTCACTCATCTCTTTCTTTCCTCCTGAGGTATTATAAGAAAGAAATGTAAACTACGCCTTCGTCTATGAGTAAAAATGTTGTAAAAAGAAATTCTCATTTGTAAAAAAACTGTCGCTCCACGGATTGCTCCGCGAAAGCGACAGTTCAATGTAATATTATATGTATTTGTTTGTCTTTCCTCCGGTCTC
>JBJEKY010000146.1:0-7502 GCA_051878875.1 Lachnospiraceae bacterium
ATTGATCATGGATATGATGTATATTGAGCAGTTTTCCATTTTGCTGGATATCCAGTTGATCTTTCAGACGGTGTTGGCAGTGATCCGTCCGGATAGTTCAGAAGGGTTCCAGGAAAGCAGCACAGAGAACTGTCTTGGCTTGAAACTCAATTGTTCAGGAGTTAATGAAGAGGTGTAATGTATGGCAAATATGCTGACCTATCTGGATTGGAGAGGGGATCTGACTTTCGAACAGTCGCTCTTTAATGAGGTGGATAATCTTATTTTGTCACAAATGTGTTATGCGCCCTTTGAGCGCATTTTAGACCGGAGCTGGTATAAAAATGCAACGGGTACCAGACGTTATGTTGCCAAGGGCGAACTGGTGATGCCCCTTATAGAAGTGGCAGACCGGTATTTTTCCCTGTATTCCGTAAAACGGCAGCAGAACATGGAATCCCAGCAGATCCGGGCTACCAAAGTGATGGAAAAAATGGCACAAAGCAGGAGATTCTGTGATTGCAAGGTGGGCTACTATTTTTCCCAGACGGACCTGAAAGAGGAAAAACAGTTTGCGGCGGTAACGGTGGATCTTGGCACAGATGCAGTGTATGTAGCGTACCGCGGGACCGACAATACTCTGGTGGGCTGGAAAGAGGATTTTAACATGAGTTATGAATCCCATGTGCAGGCGCAAAAGGATGCATTAACCTACTTTGAATTGATCGCAAAAGAATACCCGGAGAAAAAGTTTTTCCTGGGTGGACATTCCAAAGGAGGAAACCTGGCAGTTTATGCATCGGTGATGTGCAGCCCGGAATTAAAGGAAAGGATCATCCGGGTCTATAATAATGATGGACCGGGATTTCGAAAAGATATCATTGCGTCGGAGCAGTACCGCCAGATCTTACCTAAGGTGCGTACCATTGTGCCGGAAAGTTCCATTGTGGGCATGTTGTTCGGACATCAGGAAGAATACACCATTGTACGGAGCAGTCAGACCGGGGGCATGCAACACGATGCCACCAGCTGGGAGGTTATGGGGCGACATTTCATTTACCTGGAACAGTTAAGTGAAGAGAGTAGAAAACTGGATGCTACCATTACGGCCTGGTTGTCAGACCTTACCACAGAGCAGATGAAGGCAGCGGTAGATGCCATTTTCTCGGTGCTGATGACAGCAGGATTTTCCACGGTTTCGGCTATCCAGAAGGAGCCACTGAAAAATTCGATTGCGCTGATCCGGGAGATGAAGCATCTGGATGCAGAAACCAGAAAGAATATTACTACGGTGGTCACGGCTCTGGTCAAGGAAGGAAACCGTGCCATGAGAAAGGTGATCCCGGGACCGACAGAGACCGAGGAAGAAGGACAGATCAGTTAGCAGGTAAGGAGTACGGCTTATCGGAAACTATGAGTAAGAAGCAGGAAGACAAACCAAAGATACGGGTGTCCGTGCGTAATTTTGTGGAATTTTTGATGCGCACCGGCGATATAGACAATCGAAGAGGTAACCTTAACCCCAACGATGCCATGCTTGCAGGCAGCAGGATCCACCGAAAGATCCAGCAGTCTATGGAGGGCAGCTACCGGGCTGAGGTTGCCTTAAAATTATGTCTGGAAGAAGAGGAATTTTCCTTTGCTTTGGAGGGACGCGCCGATGGGATCATTGAAGATGATGATGGAGCGATGATCGATGAGATCAAGGGTGTCTATCAGGAACTGTCTCAGATCAAAGAGCCGGTGCCGGTACATGAAGGGCAGGCAAAATGCTATGCCTACATCTATGCAGGGATGCAGCAGCTTTCCCATATCCGGGTCCAGATGACGTACTGCAGCCTGGATACGGAAGACATTCTGCGTTTTGAAAACGATTATTCTTACGAGGAACTGGAACAGTGGTTCCTTTCTTTGTATGAAGAGTATAAGAAATGGATCTATTTCCGGATCGAAGCAAGAAAGGTCAGACAGGACTCCATTAAACCCCTGAAGTTTCCGTTTCCCTACCGGGAGGGGCAGGAACAGCTGGTAAAAGATGTGTATCGCTCCATATTGAGAGAAAAGCGGCTGTTTATCCAGGCACCTACCGGAGTGGGCAAGACCATGTGCACGGTGTTTCCGGCGGTGAAAGCGGTGGGAGAGGATCTGGCGGAACAGATTTTTTATCTGACGGCGAAGACCATCACCCGAACTGCAGCAAGGGATGCCTTTGCGCTGTTGCGGGAAAAAGGGTATCGAGGACGGGTGCTTACCATCACCGCCAAAGAAAAAATGTGCCCGCTGGAGGAAATGAGCTGCAATCCGGTGGATTGTCCCTATGCAGTAGGGTACTTTGACCGTGCTAATGATGCGGTGTACGAGTGGATCCAAAGAGACGGAATCTATGATCGTACAGATATTCTGGAATTTGCAAAAGAAAAACAGCTTTGTCCGTTTGAGTTTTCCCTGGATGTCTCTTTGTGGTGTGATGCGGTGATCTGCGATTACAACTATGTATTTGACCCCAATGTATACCTGAAGAGGTTTTTTGCAGACGGGATACGGGGAGATTATATTTTTCTGGTGGATGAGGCACATAACCTGGTGGAGCGGGCCAGAAACATGTATTCCGCTGTTTTGTATAAGGAAGATTTCCTGGAAATGAAACGTTTAATGAATCCGTACAGCAAACGGGTGGCAAAAGCATTAGAGTCTTGTAACAAAATCCTGCTGGAGTATAAAAGGGAGTGTGAGACCTACCGGGTGTTGGAAACCTTTTCGCCCTTTATTTTTGCCTTGATGCGGTTGTCCGGGGAATTGGATAAATTTTTCACCGAGCATCCCGGATTTGAGGGAGGAGACAGCTTCCGGGATTTCTATTTTGCCCTGCGGCATTTTCTTAATATGTGTGACATTATGGATGAACACTATGTCACCTATACCCAGCATGACGAAGACGGACGGTTCATGATCAAGTTGTACTGCGTGAATCCCTCCGGGGTGCTGCAGAGCAGGGAAAAAATGGCCCGCAGTACGGTGTTTTTCTCCGCTACACTACTTCCGGTGAACTATTATAGGGAGATGTTGTCGGAGGATGAAGAACCCTATGCGGTGTATGCAAGAACTGCTTTTCGCAGAGAACAAAGCCGAATTTACGTGGCTACAGATGTCAGCAGCAAATATACCAGGAGAAATGATAAGGAGTATGAACATATTGCGGCCTATATCCGGGCGGTGACGGAGGCAAAACGGGGAAACTACCTGGTGTTTTTTCCGTCCTACCGGTTTATGCAGCAGGTATACGATAAACTGATGGAAACAGATCCTGATGCACAGAAACGTTATCTAATGCAGAATTCCAACATGACGGAACAGATGAGGGAGGAATTCCTGGAGAATTTCCGGGAAGATCCCGAAGAGGGAGTGACCGGGCTTTGCGTTATGGGAGGAATCTTTTCGGAAGGGATCGATCTTACCAATGACAGACTGATCGGAGCCGTGATTGTAGGTACAGGTCTTCCACAGATCAGCAATGAGCGGGAAATCTTAAAGCAGTTTTTTGAAAAAGAAGGAAAAAACGGGTTTGACCATGCGTTCCGTTATCCGGGCATGAATAAGGTGCAGCAGGCTGCGGGACGGGTGATCAGAACCATGGAAGATAAAGGAGTGATCCTGTTGTTGGACGAGCGTTTCCTGCAGCGGGAAAACAGGGAACTGTTTCCCAGGGAATGGGAAGGATTTGAAACCTGTAGATTAAGCACCATAGAAGAGCAGTTGCGGCAGTTCTGGGAAGAACAACCCCGCCCAGCGGGCTAGTTTACGGATGATATGACATTGCAGTATTCCGGACTAAGATTCATCCGGTAACATGGACAGAAAGGCATCTACTACAGGCGAATTGGGAACGAGACTGGATGTGACTGCCGCCAGGTGACGTTTGGGGAGTCTGGTTTTGATCTGTACCGTGAACAGATCAGAAGATTGCTTTGGAATACAGTAATCCGGTACAAAGGCAATACCCAGGTTGATCTTGGCAAGGTCAATAAGCAGGTCATTGCTGCCAAGCTCGATTTCGGGAGTCAGCTGAAGATGATGGGCAAGAAAGAGTTGATGCAGGAATTCACTGGTGGTACTTTTGGAGTCCAGCATGAGAATGGGGTAGTCCTGTAATTCGCTCAAGGTCAGGGTACGCTCTTTGAGATGGCTATAGCCGTTACCGGCGATAAAGGTATCGGAGAACGTGAAGATCTGTTGGATAGAATGATCCGTTCCTAACCGGGAATTCGGAGTGTTGGTGATAATACAGTCCACATCACCCGAAGAAAGCAGGTCCACGCACTTTAATGAGGTCTGGTTAGTAACTTTGATGGAAACTGCGGGATAGGAGCGGTGGAACTGACTCAGATAAGGCAGGAGGAAATAGCGGCAGATCGTGTCAGAGGCTGCAATATGCAGCTGACCGCCTTCCAGAGTATTTTCCTGAGTTATACGGCGCTGGCCCTGGTCAATGAGTCGCAGGGCAGGCTCCACATGGGAAAACAATAATTCTCCGGCCGGGGTGAGACGCACCTGTTTGGTGGTACGCACAAACAGAGGCTGCCCTAATTTTTCCTCCAGGGTTTTCACAGACTGGCTTACCGCAGACTGTGACACGAACAGGGTTCTGGCCGCACCGGAAAAGCTGCCTTGTCTGGCAACTTCATAAAAAACTTTATAAAGTTCATAATTAATATCCTGCATATTCTTCTACCACCTTAAGAAGTTGATCTAAGATTAGTATAACAGGAGAGACTTATAAGAGCAAGTAATGAATACGATTAGATATATTAATTTTATTAATTGTATTGAGGGTGGTACAATGATCATGGACATGGAAAAAAGTGTCTGTCAGGATGTTTTGTGTGAATTTTAATATAGATAAAAAACTTTTGTTTCAGGAGGTATCAAATGAGTAACGTAAGAAGAGTGTATGTGGAGAAAAAACCACAGTATGCTGTAGCAGCGAAGAAACTGGCTGCTGAGATCAGAGATTATCTTGGTATCGGATCCGTGACAGGGGTACGGATCTTAATTCGTTATGATGTGGAGAATGTATCGGAGGAAACCTACCGCCGTGCATTACAGACTGTATTTTCTGAGCCGCCGGTGGACGATATTCATGAGGAAACCTTTGATGCCAAAGGGGCAAAAGTGTTCACTTCACAGTTCCTTCCGGGACAGTTTGACCAGCGTGCGGACTCCGCAGAACAGTGCGTGAAGCTTCTGCACGCAGAGGAAAAACCGGTGATCAAAACCGCAGTAACCTATGTGCTGGAAGGAGATGTGACGGAAGAAGAACTTCAGAAGATCATCCACCACTGCATCAATCCGGTGGATTCCAGACTGGCAGAGGAAGCAAAACCGGAAACCCTCATCACCCAATATGAGGAACCGGCAGACGTGGCAATCCTTGACGGATTTACCACCATGGATGAGGACAGCTTCCGGAAGTTGTATGATTCCCTGGGACTGGCTATGACCCTGAAGGATTTTGAGCACATCCGAAAATACTTCAGTGAAGAGGAAAAACGTGATCCGTCCATGACCGAGATCCGGGTACTGGATACCTACTGGTCCGATCACTGCCGTCATACCACGTTTTCTACTGAACTTAAGAACATTACCTTTGAAGAGGGATATTATCATAAACCGATTACAGAAAGCTATGAGCACTATCTGTCCACCATGAAGGATATGTACAAGGACAGACCGGAAAAGTATGTCTGCCTTATGGACATTGCCCTGATGGGAATGAAAAAATTAAAAGCGGAAGGCAAATTACAGGATCAGGAAGAATCTGATGAGATCAATGCCTGCAGTATCGTGGTTCCGGTGGAAGTAGATGGTGTTACCGAAGAGTGGCTGGTAAGCTTTAAGAACGAGACCCATAACCATCCGACGGAAATTGAGCCTTTCGGTGGTGCTGCAACCTGTCTTGGCGGAGCCATCCGTGATCCGTTGTCAGGTCGTTCCTATGTATATCAGGCTATGCGTGTAACCGGAGCGGCAGATCCTACCAGACCGCTTAACGAGACTCTGGAAGGAAAACTTCCCCAGAAGAAGATCGTAACTGAAGCTGCAGCAGGCTATAGTTCTTACGGAAACCAGATCGGTCTGGCAACCGGATATGTAAAAGAAATCTATCATCCTAACTACGTGGCAAAGCGTATGGAGGTAGGTGCCGTAATGGGCGCTTCTCCACGTCGCTGTGTAAAAAGATTAACCTCCGATCCGGGAGATGTGATCATTCTTCTGGGCGGAAGAACAGGACGTGACGGCTGTGGCGGTGCAACCGGTTCTTCCAAGGCTCATACACAGGAATCTTTGACAACCTGTGGTGCTGAGGTTCAGAAAGGTAATCCGCCAACAGAGCGTAAGATCCAGAGATTGTTCCGCCGGGAAGAGGTGGCAAGCCTTATCAAGAAATGTAACGACTTTGGTGCAGGCGGTGTATCTGTCGCCATCGGAGAGCTGGCAGACGGATTGCAGATCGATCTTGATAAGGTTCCAAAGAAGTACGAAGGCTTAGACGGAACCGAACTTGCGATTTCCGAATCCCAGGAGCGTATGGCCGTGGTCATTGATCCAAAGGATGTGGATGCGTTCTTAGCATATGCTGCAGAAGAGAATTTGGAGGCAGTAAAGGTTGCGGTTGTAACCGAGGAACCAAGACTTGTATTAAACTGGCGTGGAAAAGATATTGTAAATCTTTCCCGTGCTTTCCTTGATACCAACGGAGCACATCAGGAAACTGATGTGTATGTGGAAATGCCGGATGAGAAGGCAAACTTCTTTGCGACAGACGAAATTGAAGATGTAAAAGCGACCTGGTTAAATACCCTGTCTGATCTAAATGTATGTTCCCAGAAGGGGCTTGTGGAGCGTTTTGACTCCTCCATTGGCGCAGGTAGTGTACTGATGCCTTACGGCGGAAGATACCAGCTGACCGAAACCCAGAGTATGGTGGCAAAATTGCCGGTATTAAAGGGTAAGTGCGATACTGTGACCATGATGAGTTATGGTTTTGATCCGTATCTGTCCTCTTGGAGTCCTTATCATGGAGCCATCTATGCAGTTTTGGAGTCTATTTCCAGAATCGTGGCAACCGGTGGAGATTACAAGAAGATCCGTTTCTCCTTCCAGGAGTTCTTCCGTAGAATGACAGCGGATCCGAAACGTTACAGCCAGCCGGTGGCAGCGCTTCTCGGAGCATATGAAGCACAGGTGGGATTTGGCCTTCCAAGTATCGGAGGAAAGGATTCCATGTCCGGAACCTTCCAGGATATTGATGTACCGCCTACATTGATCTCCTTTGCTGTAGATGTGGCAAAACAGCAGGATATCATTACGCCGGAGCTTAAGAGTGCCGGAAACGGACTGGTGCTGTTCCGTATTAAGAAAGACGAATATGACGTACCTGTATTTGAACAGGTAAAACAGGTTTATGATACCGTTCATAAGTTTATGGGAGCAGGAAACATCGTATCTGCGTATGCGCTGGATGA
>JBJEKY010000147.1:0-7276 GCA_051878875.1 Lachnospiraceae bacterium
TTATCAAGGTGCTTGCTGTTCTTAGCAGCAACTCGTATATCATACCATCTGTCGCGGCTTTTGTCAACAGCTTTTTTATTTTCTTCGACATCATTTTTTCTGTCGAATCACCGCCTTAGCACTCGCGGTGAAATATATGTTACCATCTTTTTGAATCACTGTCAACGCTAAATTTGAACTTTTTTTATCTTGTGTTTTGCGCAAAGTTATCCCACAAGATATCGTATTTTCAGGAAGATCACAAGATCATTATATGAGGAAATAGGAGATAAAATACAGGATTCCATTATTTTCATATAGGAACGTCAGATATTTATTTGCATAGATCGCTTCCATTACCGGCTGCACATTTTTTGAGGTACAGAAAATGGTAAATACCACAGCCGCCAGCCATAATACAAGTAATCCCTGCACAACTCCTGCTCCGACACCCATAACCCGGTTAAACCCATGCAGCACCGGAAGTTTGGTTACAATATTTAAGAACCCACCGATGATCTCTATGATAATGCCCACCAGGATCATGGTCAATACGAAAGAAATGGCACAAAGGATCCACATGGCCACCTGACGGCCCGCCATCCGATATAAATTGGTAGACACTTCCTCGTCCTGCAACATACAATTCACTGTTGTGGTAAGTGCCGCAGGCAGTTTGACACCGGCCTGTTCCAGCAGATCCTGCTCATTTTTCGGTTCTTCAGAGGATTTATCAGCATACTTTTCCTCTATTCTCACAGTACATTTATCGGTTAGCTTTGTGTACAACTGCGTTCTTTCCAGCAAAATATCTTTCACATAGGGTGTCAACACACTGACCAGCACAATGCTTAAGACAATAGCCACCAGACTGTATGCGATCTTCACGAATCCTTTTCTGTATCCATGTAATCCAAACAGAACAAATACAGCCAAAACGGCCCACTTTAACCAATCCACACCTGTTCCCCTTACTTCAATCGAATTTTCTGTACTCTGTCTTTAAAGATAACATAGTACTCATTTCCCACTCCGGTCTGCTCCATCTTCAGTACTTCCTGTTCCAGTTCTCCCTCAAATTTTATAACACCATCCATACTGCAGATCATGCACTTTTCTCCCAGAGTAAAAACCAGCTCACTGTTCCCTAAGATCTCCACATTTCCATAATCTTCTTTATACTGTTTTTTCATGACCTCTTTTCCTTTAAGGTCATACACAGCCACTTCATGCATCAGACTGCTCTTCTCCTGCTCTTTCGCGGCATCCCCGGAAGCAGTCTTGTCCGGTTCTACATTATATGTAATCCCTACATATTTATCACTGTAAAATACAGACCGGATCTCTTCGGTCACCGGTACCACGGCAGATTCCTCCGGCTTTTGTGCCCCGCCGAAAAACAACAGCTTTCCATTGGAAAAAGCTACTACTTTATTGTCATTTAAGTATTGGATCCTGGGAATCACCAATCCCTCATAGGTATAACTGCTCACCAGGTTATCGATCTCATTCTGTCCAACGGTGCCGAAATTATAGAAATTCACGGTTGAATTAGCCTGTCCCTTGCTGACATCCACCAAAGCCACCGCCAGCTTAATGGCATCCGGCGATAAACTCATGGACAAGGGGTAACCGCTGTTTTCTATGTGCATCTCTCCCTGCACCAGCTCTTCCCCATCTGTATCATACAAATTGATATAGTAGGACTTGTTTTTCTCGGTCATAACAGCCACAGTTCCCTGGCCAGCTACTTCCACTGCCCGGATCTGACGGGTAGTTTCAATTTTTCCTTTAAGACCCTGCTTGTTTAAAATATAGATCTCGGTTCCCTTTTGTGCACCGATCACCACATAATCTTCGCAGATATCCACAATGGGTGCATTCATTTCATAGCTCTGGTTCCATATAAGTTCTCCTCCTACTGTGGAATAGATAGCACCGTTTTTGCTGACCTTTAGCACCGCATCCCCATAGTCGTAGAATTCTGCCTCGGACAGCGTTTCCGTTTTTATCTCTTCTTTAACCTCGTAGGAATCATAAGTTCTATATCGAAGCCACACCAGTACTGCTGCCGCAACACATACTACAATGACAGCTACAAATACTACTATCTTTAAAATGGCCATGTTCCTGGCATGCTTTCTTTCTTCTAATTCTTCTTCACTGTTTTCCAGCACCTGAAAATTGCGCTTTTTCATCTCGTTCATAACAGAAAGCCTCTTTTCTCTCCATGTTTCTTAAGTATAGCATATTTACACTCACGGCAAAAGAAGTTTCTGTCCCTCGTAGATTTCGTTGGGGTCATCTATGCCATTCTTTTCGCAGATCTCATCCACCTTACTTTCCGTATCGTAAATTTTTCGGCTGATTTTCGCTAAACTATCACCTTTCTTCACGATATAATACTGTTCTTCCTCATCCTGCTGTTCATCATCTCCTGAATCTGAGGTATCATCCCCGATAGCATCGTCCTCTCCGTCATCCTCGATATCCGAATCCGTGGAATCTTCATCCTCCGGCTCTTCTTCGTTCTCATTTTCGCCTGCATCTTCGTCCGTCTCATGATCCTTGGCAAGTACTGCCCCCACATCCTGATGCCCGGTTTCTTCCTCATCCATTTCTACCCCCAACGTCTCCCCCAGAGATGTCATTTTTTCATCCATCATGGCCACCTGTTGATATCCGGCAGCAATTCCCAGGGACAGCACCAGCATTCCCACCAATGCCAGCACACAGATCCCATAAGCAAGGCCAAGATTTACTTTTGTGCGGGATTCATATTTTTTACGCTTATCCCGGTTGTTCTGGCTGTTCATATATTCCCGGTAGCGCATGACCACCCGATCCTGCCCCAGTTGCTCACTTTTTAAATCTTCTTCCAACTGTTTTTCTTCCCGCTTCATCATAATATACTCCCGCATCTGAGGGTTTTTTTCATAGAAGATGTAGAAACCTCCCAGTCGGTTGAGTTTTCCTTCACGACGCACATAAAACCTCTGGTCGCCCTGCTTTTTATTGTGATAAAAGAATACCATGTCTGCCCCGGAAAAATGTTTTTCCTGCACCTTCCGGATCTTCTCCATCTCTTCCCGGCTGCAGTCTTCCGGCATAGGCATGTACCAACCCACGATCTCCTGCTTTTCAAAGCTTACCCGCAATTCCTGATAAATAGCATTCCACATCCTGGTGGTGATCCCCAGTTCTTCCTGCTCCCAGGTTAGAGCAGGACACTCGATGGCTCCGGTTATGTATACCACAAATCCCCCATTTTCGAACTGGCTTTTTCCCGTTAAAACAGCTCCACAGCTTCGAAACTCCCCACAAAGATAGGTATTGACGTAGTCCTCCAGATACACCCGCATATCCTGCGGTGGATCATCAATGACCCGCTTATTTTTCGGTTCCTTATCCTCCATATCTGTCCCCTCCTCTTTTTTTATATTGTAAAGAAAGGATCCTGCATTTTTTGGCGATTTAGGGTAGAAGGGCGACTATATTTTCCGACGGATTTCGTCTTGTATCTGCAGGCCAGGTGTGGTAGATTGAAACACGGGAGGTGAAGGATCATGTACCGTATTTTCATTGTAGAAGATGATCCCGCCATGGCACTGTCCATGAAAAAGCAGATTGAGTCCTGGGGAAATGAGGCAAACCTAACAGAAGATTTCCAGAATATCATCCCCTCATTTGTTTCCTATGATCCGCATCTTGTCCTGATGGATATTATGCTTCCATTTTATAACGGATATCACTGGTGCAGCGAGATCCGTAAAATATCCAATGTGCCGATTATTTTCATTTCGTCAGCTTCGGATAATATGAATATCGTAATGGCCATGAACATGGGAGGAGACGATTTTATTGCAAAACCCATTGACCTGTCCGTGATGACTGCCAAGATCGGTGCCATCTTGCGGCGAACCTATGACATGGGCAATCAAGTACCCTGCCTGGAGCACAAAGGAGCCGTGCTGAATTTAAATGACGCTTCTCTTTCCTATCAGGGAAACCGGCTGGAATTGACCAAAAACGAATTTCGGATTTTAGAAACCCTGCTGGAGAATAAGGGAAAAATCGTCAGCCGGGACACGCTCATGACCCGGTTGTGGCAGATGGACTGCTATGTAGAAGAAAATACCCTGACGGTAAATGTCACCCGGCTTCGTAAAAAACTGGAGTCGGCCGGACTGCACGATTTTATTACCACAAAGGTTGGAAGCGGCTATATTATTAACTGACCATCTCAGGAGGATTCATATGAAGAAAAAACGTTCCGACCGCCTGCTTCTTTGTTTTCTTAAGGAACATCGGTTGTATATCTTGTTTTTTTTGCTTTCGACAGGCATTTTCGCTTTTCTATTTGCCTTATACAACCTTCCAATGAAAGCAGTTTTTTATCCGGCACTTTTGAGTGCGGCTTTGGGTTTGCTGCTGTTTGGCAAAAGCTTTCATTCTTATTCTAACGCTCACCGCAAGCGTCAGGAGCAATTACAACAAATTGAACTGTATTACGACCAGCTGGAGAATGATCAAACCCTGGCCGGCGAAGATTACCGGGAGATGATCCGCGCGTTGGGAAAGATCAATATAGATAACCAGACCAGAAGCAAGGAGCGGGAGAAGGACAGTATGGATTATTACACCACCTGGGTGCACCAGATCAAAACTCCCATCAGCGTCATGCAGATGATCCTGCAAAATGAAGATACTGAAGAACACCGGGAGCTTCGGGCTGAGTTGTTCCGCATTGAGCAATATGTAGAAATGGTGCTATCTTATCTGCGTCTGCAAAGCGGTTCTACTGACTATGTGATCCAGGAATATCCTCTAGACGACATTATCCGTCAGGCGATCCGCAAATATGCCCCTCAGTTTATCCGTAAAAAGATAAAATTGGACTACAGGCCAACAGATGCCATAGTCCTTACCGATGAAAAATGGCTGCTTTTTATTCTGGAACAGCTTCTGTCCAATGCCCTAAAATATACTATCAATGGCAGTATCGAGATATCTGTCAGCGACGATCTTGTTTTGTCTGTGAAAGATACCGGCATTGGAATTGCACCGGAGGATCTTCCCCGGATCTTTGAGAAAGGTTTTACCGGTTACAATGGGCGGGCTGACAAGAAATCCACAGGGCTTGGATTATATCTATGTAAGCAGGCCGCAGACAGACTATCCATCGGAATCTCTGCCCGGTCTACGCCAAAAGTTGGCTCTGTATTCTGCCTGGATTTAAAGAGTTCACCGCTATCCGTTGAATAACCTTACAAAAATATCACATTGACAGGCCGAAATGTCACATGAATCAATGTCCGGCAATTCGGCCTTTTGTTATACTTTGACCATCAACATAAAGGAGGTCATAATCATGGCAATGTTAGAAGTTAACTGCCTGAAAAAAATCTATACTACACGTTTTGGAGGCAATCAGGTAACTGCCCTTTCCAACGTGTCGTTTTCTGTAGAACGGGGAGAATATGTAGCCATCATGGGTGAATCCGGATCCGGAAAAACCACCCTGTTAAATATTTTGGCGGCTTTAGACCGCCCTACCGGTGGCAACGTCATTCTGGAAGGCCAAGATCTTTCCACCATCAAGGATCGGGAGCTTGCCACTTTTAGGCGGGATAACCTGGGATTTGTGTTCCAGGATTTTAACTTACTTGACACCTTCTCCCTGGAGGATAACATCTATCTTCCTCTGGTTTTGGCAGGAAGAAGTCACAAAGAAATGGAGCAGCGCATTGCACCCATTGCAAAGACTTTGAAAATCGATGCTCTGTTAAAGAAATACCCCTATGAGGTTTCCGGCGGACAGAAACAGCGTTGTGCCGTTGCCCGGGCTCTTATCACCAATCCCCGGATCCTTCTGGCAGATGAACCCACCGGAGCCCTGGACTCCAAATCGACGGATGAATTACTGAATCTGTTTCAGCAGATCAACGGATCCGGTCAGACCATTCTGATGGTTACCCACTCTGTAAAAGCGGCTAGCCACGCAGGACGTGTGCTTTTCATTAAAGACGGGGAAGTATTCCATCAATTATACCGGGCAGACAGCAGCACGGAGCAATTCTATCAGAAGATCTCCGATACGCTGACTCTTTTGGCGACAGGTGGTGACAAACAATGAGTTTGAGTCTGTATCCTAAACTGGCCCTTCACGGGATCCGGAAAAACAGTCGCTTTTACACACCCTATTTCCTTACCTGCGCCGGCATGATCATGATGTTCTACATCATTCATTATCTGGCAGCCATGCCCCTTTTAGACACCATGTCCGGAGGTACCACAACGAAACAGATGCTGGGACTGGGAACCTATATTGTGGCTCTGTTTGCCCTGCTGTACCTGTTTTATTCCAATTCCTTTCTCATGCGCCGTCGTAAAAAGGAATTCGGTCTGTATAATATCTTAGGCATGAGCAAGGCAAACCTTGGGCTGGTGCTTTTCTTTGAAACTATTATGGTGGCTGTCTCCTCTTTCGTAAGCGGCCTGGTTTCCGGTATCCTGCTATCGAAGCTGGCTGAGATCCTGCTCACCAAAGTTCTGATGGGAAAAGTCACATATACCTTCAGCATCTGTCATGAAGCTGTGACAGACACCCTGCTCATTTTCCTGGCCATTTTTGTCCTGGTTTATCTGAATGGTCTTCGCCAGATTCTGTTCTCAAAAACCATCACCCTGATGAACAGTGAAACGGTAGGAGAAAAACCACCGAAAGCCAACTATCTTCTGGGGCTTGGAGGAGCAATTCTTTTGGCTGTGGCTTATTATATGGCCGTTTCCATTGAAAGCCCGCTGACCGCCCTGACCTGGTTCTTCGTGGCAGTTGGAATGGTGATCGTGGCAACCTATCTGATCTTTATTGCCGGATCTGTCATGTTGTGCCGGATCCTGAAAAACAACAAAGCCTACTACTATAAGAAAAACCATTTTGTGTCAGTTTCCTCCATGGCCTACCGGATGAAGCGAAACGGAGCGGGACTAGCCTCCGTGTGTATCCTGTCCACCATGGTACTGGTTATGATGATGGCAACAAGCTGTCTCTATTTCGGAGCGGAGGATAGCCTGAATTCGCGTTATCCCAGAGACATTTCCGTTTCTCTCGATTATCTGAGTAAAAGCAGTCAAAACAACACCTATCGGCAGGAAACGGAAGCGATTCGCTTTGATATTAACAACCTGATCCTGGAACAAGGTACAGAAGCCTCAAACGTGGAAGATTATACCTATGTCCAGATCACCGGACTCCTTGATAAGGATAACCTGATTCTGAATCCGGATGATTCAC
>JBJEKY010000148.1:0-7210 GCA_051878875.1 Lachnospiraceae bacterium
GTGTGATTATAACCTTAGGAAAGTAGATTTGACCAATGCAACCAAGCTGGTGGGTTCGGATATCTACGATTGCCCTTCTTTGGCGAAATCGGCTGTAAAGACCGTAAAAAGCGCCAAAGTAACCAAAGGAAAGGGTAAATGGTGGTACGGAACGAAAAAATACCAGGCATTACTTTCAGAGATCGATGAGAAGGCGAAATAAAAAGCCGGTTACATAATATAGAAGGTGAAGAGTTAGATGTCATTACATGAAAAGGTAGGTCCTGTGGCATGGAATGTTGTGAAGCTAATTGTCATGATCCTTGTTACCACCTTTCTGGGAACGCTTTTTCGTAAGTTGAGCTTTCCGGAAACCAATATCGTGGTGGTGTATATTTTAGCGGTGCTTTTGGTAGCACGTTTAACCAAGGGATACCTATATGGAATTCTGGCAGCAGTGATCTCACTGTTATGTTTTAATTATTTCTTTACGGTACCATATCACACGCTTCAGGTGGATGATCCCGGCTATATGATCACCTTTGCCATTATGCTGGCAACGGCTCTGGTGACAAGCGCATTGACCACGAAGGAAAAATTGCTGACGAAGCAGGCCGAGGAGCGGGAAGCAGAAGCAAAAACATTATATATGTTGTCCAACAAGCTGGCAGATGCGGTAGACATAGAGTACGTCATCACCACAGCGGCAGAAAGTGCAGGCAGCTTGTTTCATGCCAATGTCGGCTGCGTTTATATAGGAAAACATGGCGAGCCGGTTTATATCCAGCAGGTGGACGGACAACTGATCCATAGAATCATGCCGGATATGGAAGAACTCCGTGGACAATGTGCGTTTTTACGGACAGAATATCTGGTGGAAGAGGACTACTATACCTTTCCAATCCGTGGGCGGGAAGGACTCTTGGCGGTACTGCGGATCAGTAAAGAGGTATCAGAAAGCAAATTGGCAGATAAAAGCAGATTGCTGCACTCCATGATCGAGAATATCTCTCTGGCATTGGAACGGACCGTTGTAACTATTGAACGGGTGGAAGACCAACAAAAAATGGAGAGGGAAAGGGAACGTGCCAATATGCTCAGGGCTATTTCCCATGATCTTCGCACACCGCTTTCCGGTATCATGGGAACCTCGGAAATGCTCATGGATATGACGGACGAAGCAGACCGGCGGCAGGAACTTTTAAGAGGTATTTATCAGGATGCGGATTGGCTAAAATCCCTGGTAGAAAACATTTTAAGCCTTACCCGATTGCAGGATGGCCGGGTGGTGGTACATAAGGAAATGGAAGCCATGGAAGAGATTGTGGGATCTGCTATCTCGCATGTGGAAAAAGTGTATTCGGATCGCCAGATTGAAGTGGACACTCCGGAAGAGTTTCATTTGGTGCCCATGGATGCCAGACTGGTGGAGCAGGTAGTATCGAACCTTTTGGAAAATGCTGTAAAGCATACTATGCCCGATCAAGAGATCCGGGTCATTATTTCTTATGAAGACAACAATGTGGTGGTTTCGGTAAAAGATGCCGGAGAAGGAATCCCCAAGGAAGATATCCCGCAGCTGTTTCAGATCTTCTATACGTCTGAAAAACGTGCAGCGGATGTAAAAAAAGGAATCGGACTGGGACTTACAATCTGTGAGACCGTGGTAAAAGCGCATGGTGGAAGTATCATAGCGCAGAATCGGACAGACGGGCCGGGAGCAGAATTTATTTTCCGCCTGCCGTTAAGTGAGGACACACCGTAAGGTACAATGAAAACCGGCTGATGGCCTTCCGGTGTACAATCAGGAGGAGAGATATGATTGAAGAAAAAATCCTTGTGATCGAAGATGATATCCAAATTCAGAATTTTATGATCTACACGTTGGAAAATGCCGGATTTACTGTGATGGGCGCTTCCGGCGGAATGGAAGGGATCAATCTTTTGATCCGGGAAAATGCAGATCTGGTGTTGCTGGACTTAGGACTTCCGGATCTTGACGGCATGGAGGTGCTGCACAGGATTCGCGAATGGTCGGAAGTTCCGATCATCATCGTGTCTGCCAGGGATCAGGATAAGGAAAAAGCGGCGGCTCTGGATGCCGGTGCAGATGATTATCTTACCAAACCATTTTCTGCTACCGAACTTATGGCAAGGATCCGGGTAGCATTGCGGCATTATTATCGGATGAATCAGAGTCGGGAGAAGGTCCTGCCGGATGATACGGTTTATGTAAATGGAGGTTTGAAGTTGGATAACGGGCGTCATGTTGTGGAGAAAAACGGAGAAGAGATCCATTTATCGCCCTTGGAATATAATCTTGTGCTTCTGTTTATGCAGAATCCGGGTAAGGTGTTGACCTACCGGACCATTTTGAAAAAGGTATGGGGAGAGGGCTACGGAGAGGACACGCAGGTTTTGCGCTCCGTGATGGCCTCTACCCGGAGAAAAATAGAAAATAACCCTGCTAAGCCGGATTACATCCAGACCGAGATCGGAGTCGGATACCGGATGCGGGAAATGTAAAACTAAAAAGTTCTGGGATGCAAGTTCTAAAAAACATCCCGGGGCTTTTTTTGCATCCGCTTAGCCTCTTTTGTAATCATCACAGAATTCTCACACGCCCGGTATTTCTTACATAATCCTCACACCAATATCCCTCATTCGCACACCAATCTCACAATAAAAGCGTTATTCTTAGCACATGGAAAGGAGCTAAGAACAATGACGAAAAGTTTGGAATATACATGCAAAAACCTGATAGAACAACACCAATATGAAACCTGCCAAAGAAAAATTTGCCGGGCTATGATGGAAGAACCGCACAGTGCCATACCACAGAACCTCATGGGGATCTTAATGGAAAAAGAAGGAAAACGGGTACTGGCTATGAAACATTTTCGCGCAGCCTATGCGTTAGATCCAACTTATGTTCCGGCAAGATATAATATGGAGCAGTATGCGGAACCATTTTCACAGGGAAAACTTGCCTATACGCAAGAGGATTGCCCATTACAGCATGATCCGCAGTTTGAAGTGAGATATGATGACCGTCATGTGGGTCATCTGGTACGTTGGTAGAGGAGGAAAAACAGATGTTAAAACAGAACCATTATACGATCATTGCCGGATGCGGACGGTTGGGAGCAGGGATAGGCGGCAAGCTGTCAGAGCGTAAACTGGATGTGTGCGTGATTGATAAAGATAAAACTGCATTTCGAAAATTACCTGGTTACTATGGCGGTCTGACGCTTGCCTGCAGCGCCACGGATATGGAGCGGTTAAAAGAGATCAACATTGAAGGAGCAACGACTTTTCTGGCAGTTACCAATGACGACAGCGTGAATATCTGTGCAGCACAGATAGCAAAAAAGATTTTTCATGTGCCAAAGGTTGTGGCAAGGATCTATGACCGCGATAAGATTCCCCTGGTACAGAAGATGGACATTGATACCATCTGCCCCATTGAATTATCGGAGCGGGAGATTGAAGGATATATGAAGCTGGGAGGAAAAGATCATGTGGAAGAAAACTAAAGAACACAGGAACATTCTGATCATCGGCGGTTTCGAGGAAGCCAGATCCCTGGCGGTGTCATTATTGAAAAAAGAGTATCATGTGACAGTGGTCAACAAGGATTTTGGCGCCTGTGAAAAGCTGGTGGAGAATGGAAAATTAAATGTGATCTACGGAGACGGCAGTAAGAAATTTATCCTGGAAGAAGCCCGGGCAGGAGAGTGTCAGGTGGTCATTGCCTTAACAGACAGTGATGAAACCAACTTGGTGATCTGTGAAATGTGTAAGGAATATTTTGGTGTGAAGAAAGCAGTATCCATTTTAAGTGATCCTTCTAAGACGGATTTTTTCTATCAGATGGGGGTGGATCGGGTGGTCTGTGCACTCAATATGATCACCAATATGATGGAGGAACAGGCCCTGATGAGTGAAATGATGAATATGATGCCAATAGACGAAGGCAGGATCCAGATTGCAGAGCTTGCCATCGGACAGGATTCCCCGATCATAGGAAAAAAACTGTGGGAGATCAATCTTCCCAAGGAGATCATTATCGGCTGCATTTTACGGGAAAACCGCAGCCTCATTCCCAGAGGGGATACGAGAGTTTTACTGGGGGATGTGCTGGTGATCATCACATCGGATAAGAATAAGCTGAGTGCAGTAAAGGAGCTGACAGGATATGCAAAAGCGTGAAAATACATGTGTGATGGGAACCATGATGATGCTGGAGGGAATGATCCTATTGGTTCCCTGCCTGATACTCCCTTTTTTTCCTTCTGAAATTTCGGTAAGCTGGACTTTTTTCATCCCGGCGCTGGCATCCATCGGGGCGGGCGCTTTGGGTTATCAGATCAAACCTCCGAAAGGGGTTATGAACAGTGACCGGCTGGTGGTGTTTGCCTGGCTGTATGGATTTTTTCTGGCAGCGATCCCGTTTTACCTGTATGGTGGCTTGACACCGATGCAGGCTTTATTTGAATCGGTCAGTGGGTTTACCACCACGGGGCTGTCTGTACTGGATGTGGAGACATTGCCCCGGAGCTTTTTATTTTATCGAAGCTTCTTACAGTATGTGGGTGGCGTGGGTTTTGTGATGACCATGCTGCTGTTTGTCCAGGGAAAAAATGCGGTGGACCTGTATGAGGCAGAGGGGCATTCTGACAAGCTGATGCCTAATATTGGTAAAACGGCAAAAGTCATTGTATTGATGTACAGTTTTTTTCTGGTCATGGGAACGGCACTCTATGTACTTTTTGGAATGCCTTTCTTTGACAGTCTGTTGCATGCCATGTGCGCCCTGTCTACCGGAGGGTTTTCCAACCGGATGGCCAGTATTGGATATTACGATTCCATCCCCATCGAAGTGATCACGATTTTGCTGATGCTCATTGGTACCACCAATTTTTCTTTGCTGTTGCTGTTATTTAAACGTAAGTTCAGGAACTTCCTGAAAGCCAGTGAGAATCGTTTTCTGGCAGGAATGATGATGGTCATGATCCCCTTTATGACTCTGTTTCTTTTTAAAAGCGGCTATTCGGTGGCAGAAAGCCTGCGCCTGTCTGTATTTAATGCTTTTTCAGCGGCTTCTACTACGGGCTATGCGACCTGTAGCTATATACAGTGGCCGGAGACAGCACTCATGCTGATGATCCTTTTGATGATCGTGGGAGGCGGCATGGGTTCTACTGCGGGCGGTATCAAGCTGGGGCGGATCTGCATCCTGCTAAAAGATCTTCTGCGTAACATCCGTAGAAAACTCTCTCCGGACCGGACGGTGATCCTTTCTTATTATCACAGGGGCACTTCCCGGGACCTGCTGGAGCAGGATACCATTGAACAGGCTGGTACGTATGCAGGAAGCTATCTTATCATCTATCTTGTAGGAACACTGGCATTAACCTGTTTTGCTGACTGCCCGCTTTTGTATGGTGCCTTTGAATTTGCTTCCTCACTGGGAACGGTGGGTCTGTCTATTGGAGTAACAAGCATTCACACCAGTTCCGTCTGTCTGTTGATCGAGATCCTGGGCATGATCCTTGGAAGGCTGGAGATTTTTGTGATCTTTAAAGCAGTTTGCAAAAAACAGGATTTATAACAGTTTTAATATGTCATAGACCGTTCTTAACACTTTTTGCATCCAGACCCACGTGGGGATCGGGTATTGCATGGTGAAGCAGGAATAAGGTATACTGTCCATAGGTAAAATCTTTTGCTAACGTGATAAGTTGCCTGTTTTTATCAGAGGACGAAAATGTGAAAGAGAAAAGAGGTACACCATGGAAGAATTATATCAGTTAATTGAAGAAAAGATCCGTGCTGCCGGTTTTCCCGGTGAAATTGACGGACGGGAGTTTTATGAAGATGTCAGTGCCGAAGCGGATGAAAAAGAAGAGGGAGACTACCTTTTCCTCATTAAGAAAGACGACCTGCTCTCTTACGAGGGCTGCATGAGCATTCTGGAAGATCAGTTTGACCTTCATTATGTGGATATCCATTTTGGTAAGGAAAGCTATCATGTAGACTTTGATGCGTAAAAAATATTCTGGAAACAATGGATTAGTCGGAGGGAGCGGATATGGAAGAAATAAGACAACTCCTGTTTGACCTGCGAGATGAAGGATATGCCCGCTTTCAGGCAAAATTAACACCCACTGTCGCACAGCAGCTTTTTATCGGAGTTCGTGTTCCGCTGGCAAGAAAGTTGGCAAAGCAGCTTTCGACAAGTAAGGAGGCACAGGCCTTTTTACAGGAACTGCCACATCAGTATTATGACGAGAACATGTTACATGGTTTACTTCTAAACGAGATCAGGGACTATGAAGAATGTCTGGAGCGTGTAGAAGCATTCCTTCCTTATGTGGATAACTGGGCAGTTTGTGATACCCTTTCGCCCAAGGTTTTTAAAAAGCATAAACCGGAGTTTCTTAGTAAGATCCGGGAGTGGTCAGCGTCAAAAGAGACTTATACCTGCCGCTTTGGCATGGAAATGCTGATGACCCATTTTCTGGATGAAGACTTTTGCCCGGAGTATCTTGAGATTCCCGCACAGGTTCGTTCGGAGGAATACTATGTCCGGATGATGGTGGCCTGGTTTTATGCAACGGCACTGGCAAAACAGTGGGATGCCACAATTCCTTATCTTGAGAAACAGCGTCTGGAGCCGTGGACCCACAACAAAACCATCCAAAAAGCTATTGAAAGCTACCGCATCACGGATTCGCAGAAAGCATATCTACGCACGTTGAAACGCTGAACTTCTTAGAGGAAGGTCTTGCCAGTAACCTCGTTCAGAGCTATAATAAATAAAATGTTTTAGTATAAACGGAGGAAAAATCATGAAAGTTACCGATGTAGTAAAAAATGAAGAATTAGAATTGGATGAAAAAGGTCTCGTTGATAAAATGATAGAAGGCAGACAGGTAGACCTGATCCTGCCGGAGAAAAAGACCGATGATGTGGGATATCTCACCTGGGATACAGAGCACTGGAGTGCAGTAAACAACACCAGATTTATCCGTTGTTACTCCCTGGAAGGAAAAATGTCCTACGAATCCACCGCACACAATGTGTACGATCTGAAAAATGATTTCAAGCCGGAAGAGGCAAAAGAAGTTCATTTAAGCTAAAATCCGCAGCTGCGTCTTAGGACGCAGCTGATGTTTGTTTGCGCGCCATGGGCGCGCTCTAACGGGTGAAAGTCCCAAACACGCCC
>JBJEKY010000149.1:0-6921 GCA_051878875.1 Lachnospiraceae bacterium
TGCAGGTTCTGGTCAATGTAGTTGACCGTATTTTTGATCAGCAGTGAGTAATCCGGGTAGGAGTAATTTCTCACCAGCAGGCAGGATTTATGCACGTAGTTGGTAGCCATATTTACCAGATTTTCAATCGAAGTAGCCTGGGGAAGCTTATGGGTAAACGTACTTAGGTGCTGGAAAATATAGTAAGGGTGCACCGAAGTCTGCATCAGAACCATGGAAATGATCACAGCCGCTGTCTCCAGCTTGTGCCGCAGGTCCGAAATGGAGTTGTTGCTTTGGGGCACCAGAAAATCCAGGATTTTCCGGAACGCCGAGATTGAAGACGAAGGATCCGCACGACACAGGCTGTCGGAAAACTCCTGCATGATTGCCACCATTTCTTCAGAATTTGCGTAGGTAAAAGCAAAAAAGGATTCCGGGCTTTCCTCGATCTGATGAATATTGTCTGCGTAGTTGATGGTTTCAAAAGTGTAATTTTTGTAATCCGGGATCAGGTGTTCCAGCAGGTGGCCAATGAGAGCTAATAGACTGCCCTTTTCTACCACAGGCAGGCCTTCATAAAAAGCATCAATGACCTGAAGCCGTTCCTGGGTAAACCGGTTACCGGCAAAACGTTGCTGGACCGGGATCGGATCATAGGGGTGATCGGAAAAAGGCCCAACCAGAAGAATCTCGGCATTGCTGCCAAGGGTCAGGTTGGCGTAGATATTGTAGAAATCCAGCGCGCTTTTTACCAGGGTGATCTTATAGTGGTCGAATTCAAAATCCTTTCCCTTGTAATCGTCCGGAGAACGGAAATCTCCCCAGATCAGGCTTCGAAAGCCAAGATCAGAAGAATCCGCATTGTCGTAGGGCGGTTTGGTATAAAGGCAGCGCACCTGAAAAGCGTCTCCCAGTATTTTTTTCAGAAAATCCAGATCTTTTTTGGTCAATCTAATCCCTCCTGCCGGCAGCTACCGGACAATCCATACAGCCGGGCGGAGCCAATCCTTCCCTCCGGCGCCATCCATAAACTGGAAAAAAGTGAACATATTTTATGTTGATAATAAAATAACACAAAAATTGTCCTATTTCAACAAAGACTATGCAAGATACTAATTTTTTTGATGCTATAATGTAATATCAACGAGAGGAGGTTGTGTGAGTGAGACAGATTTGGAATGACAATTGGAAATTCACGAAAAACAAAGAAGAGAATGCGTGGGAGAATATCGAGCTTCCACATACCTGGAACGGAGTTGACGGACAGGACGGCGGTAACGATTATTATCGCGGAACCTGTTATTACAAGAAGAATGTGACAAGAAGTCAGTTACCTGACACAAAGATCATCTATATTGAGTTCGAAGGAACCAACTCTTCCGCAGAATTATTCGTAAACGGAAAGAGCGTAGCACAGCATGATGGAGGATACTCTACCTGGAGAGCGGATATCACTCCGTACTTACAGGAGGAAAATGAGATCCTGGTAGCAGTGGATAATGCACCGAACAACCGGGTATATCCCCAGACCGCAGATTTTACCTTCTATGGCGGAATCTATCGTGACGTAGCCATCATCGGTGTGGAAGAAAAACATTTTGACTTAGATCATTTAGGCGGACCGGCTATTAAAGTAACTCCGGAAGTTCACGGAGCAGACGCTACCCTGGAGACGGAAGTCTATCTTACCAATGCAACCGCAGAAGATCAGCTTATTTTTACTCTCATCGACGATGGAAAAGAGCTGGAGAAACTTCAGGTGCCGGCCAATGAGACTTTGCAGAGAATTGAAATTAAAAACGTACACCTTTGGAACGGACGCAAGGATCCTCACCTGTATACCGTAAAAGCGCAACTGGTGGTAAACGGTAAAGTAGTGGATGAAAGATGCGTCCGTACCGGTGTGAGAACCTTTGAGATCGATCCGGAAAAAGGATTTATTTTAAATGGCGAAAGCTATCCTCTTCGCGGTGTGTCCAGACATCAGGACAGACCGAGGATCGGAAACGCTTTGAAAAAAGAGCATCATGAAGAAGACATCGACCTCATTATGGAGCTGGGCGCTACGACCGTGAGACTGGCACACTACCAGCAGGCACAGTATTTCTATGATCTGTGTGATGAAAAAGGTCTGGTGGTATGGGCAGAGATCCCATATATTTCCCAGCATATGCCTACCGGACGGGAAAACACCATTTCCCAGATGAAAGAGCTGGTGATCCAGAACTACAACCACCCAAGTATTGTGGTATGGGGAATCTCCAATGAGATCACCATGGGCGGTGCAAGCGATCCGGATCTTCTGGAGAATCATCACATCCTCAATGACTTATGTCATGAGTTAGATAAGACCAGACTCACCACCATGGCAGTGCTGACCATGTGTGACATCAATGAAGAATACGTACAGATCCCGGATGTGGTTTCCTACAACCACTATTACGGATGGTACGGCGGAGATACTTCCATGAACGGCCCGTTCTTTGACCGGTTCCATGAGAAATTCCCGAATAAAGCCATTGGAATGAGTGAGTACGGCTGTGAGGCGTTAAA
This sequence comes from Lachnospiraceae bacterium, assembly GCA_051878875.1. Classification (GTDB taxonomy): domain Bacteria; phylum Bacillota; class Clostridia; order Lachnospirales; family Lachnospiraceae; genus XBB1006. Next base: position 2,536 of record JBJEKY010000149.1, read on the forward strand.
CTGGCATACCTCTAATCCGGAGCAGGGTGACTATACCGAAGAGTATCAGGCATATTACCATGAGGAGCTCATTAAGCAGTTATATACCAGACCGTTTATCTGGGCTACCCATGTATGGAACATGTTCGATTTTGCTGCAGATGCCCGTGCAGAAGGTGGAGAAGACGGTATGAACCACAAGGGTCTGGTAACCTTTGACCGTAAGTACAAGAAGGATGCATTCTATGCGTACAAAGCATGGTTGTCTGACGAACCTTTCGTGCATCTTTGCGGAAAGAGATACGTAGACCGTGTGGAAGAAGTAACGAAAGTGACCGTTTACTCCAACCAGCCGGAGGTAGAGCTTTTTGTCAACGGAAAGAGCCTTGGTAAAAAGAGTAGTCCGGAACATTTCTTCTACTTTGATGTGCCAAATGCAGGAGAGAGTACTATTAAAGTTGTTGCAGGTGACTGCACCGACGAAGGAACCATCCGCAAGGTAGATGTATTCAACGAAGATTACAGAATGAAAGAGACCGGGGATGTGATCAACTGGTTTGAGATCACCGCACCGGAAGGCTATTTTTCCATTCTGGATAAAATCGGCGAGATCATCAGCTGTCCGGAGGGAGCAGCATTCTTCGGTGAACTGATGAAGGCGGCAACCAGCAAAATGGGCAACCAGGACGGAAATCCGGCAGCAGGCATGGATATGATGAGTGGTCCTATGATGCAGATGATGGGAGGTTTTACCGTAAAGAGAATGCTTTCCATGATGGGAACCGCAGGAATGGAAGCGCTTACCAAAGAGCAGATTTTAGGGCTGAACGCAAAGCTCAATACAATCAAGAAACCACAATAATCCTATGATCGGATTTAGATCGTAGCAGGGAAGATTTAACGAAAGTTAAATATGAGGGAGGATTCAAAATGGAAACCAAAAAATTTGGTCTCAAAGACAAGATCGCCTATATGATGGGCGACGTAGGAAATGATTTTTCCTTTATCTTGGCAAGTACCTATGTTATGGTGTTTTACTCCAAGGTAATGGGAATCAGTACCGCATTGATCGGAACCATGTTCCTGGTAGCTCGTTGCGTGGACGCTTTTACCGATATCGGAATGGGTCGGATCGTTGATAATGCCAAAGCAACCAAGAACGGTAAGTTCCGTCCATGGATCATTCGTATGTGCGGACCGGTAGCCATCGCTTCATTCCTGATGTATCAGTCAGGACTGGCAGGTTGTTCTTATGGAGTGAAAGTAGCATATATGTTCATTACATATCTGCTGTGGGGATCTGTATTCTATACATCCATCAACATTCCGTACGGATCCATGGCATCCGTGATCTCATCAGATCCCAAAGACAGAAGTTCCCTTTCTGTATTCCGCTCCATGGGTGGAATGCTGGCAGGAATCGTGATCTCTGTGATCGCTCCGTTGGTTGTATATTATACAGATGCACAGGGTAACCAGGTGGTATCCGGACCGAAGATGACCATGTTAGCAGGAATCTTTTCACTGTGTGCCATTGTTGCTTATCTGATCTGCTATTTCTGGACTACAGAGCGTGTAAAGGTAGAAGAGCATGTGGAAAAAGTGGCAGCACCTAAGGTTCCGGTAACCCAGACTTTAAAAGAGGTGTTCGGAAGCCGTGCCATGATCGGATTGATCCTGTCTGCGCTGTTAATGCTTCTGGCTTCTTTGATGGGACAGGGCGTCAATAACTACCTGTTTGCGGATTACTTTAAGAATGCAAAGATGCTTTCCCTGTTCTCTATGCTGGGACTTCCGGCGATGTTAGTGCTGTCTCTGGTTTCCACTAAGCTGGCTACCAAGTTCGGAAAGCGTGAATGTGGTGCAGCCGGATGTCTGTTTTCCGGTATTTTGTACATCATCATTGGTTTCCTGCACCTTGAGAATCCAATGACTTTCATTATCCTGGCGTTTATCGCTATGCTGGGAATGTACTTCTTCAGTATGCAGTGCTATGCGCTGGTAACTGACGTCATCGACGACAAAGAAGTTCGTACCGGAAAACGTGATGACGGAACCATTTACGGTGTTTATTCCTTCTCCAGAAAGATCGGTCAGGCTCTGGCAGGAGGATTAAGCGGATGGGCATTAGGCTGGATCGGATATGATTCCGCAGCCGTAGCACAGACACAGCAAGTTGCAGACGGAATCTACGGCCTTGCAACCTACTTCCCGGGTGTTGTTTATACACTGTGCGGACTGGTTCTGCTGTTCATTTATCCATTAAGCAAAAAGAAAGTGGATGCTAACGTAGCAGAGCTTCATACACGTCATGCAGGAAATGCAAACTAAAATATAATATTGGGAAACTGTAAGAGGAGATTGAAACGAGAGTGTTTTGATCTCCTCTTCGTAATTCGTGACAAGTGAGACTGCCTGTAGACTCATTTTGCTTTATCAGGCTTACCGCTCATACTCCATTTAAAATAATCCGGGCAGTAACCGCAATTTTTGCAATGTGAACAACAACTTGCTCAATGGTAAAAAAATAACGAAATCTTATAATGAGAGTACAAAGAAAAACGGAGGTAGTTTACCATGGAAATGACACTTAGATGGTATGGATCAAAATTTGATACCGTAACCTTACAGCAGATCAGACAGATCCCGGGAGTGACCGGAGTGATCACCACTTTATATGATACAGAGCCGGGAGAAGTGTGGAGCCAGGAACGCATCCACGCCCTGAAAGAAGAGGTAGAGGCTGCAGGACTTCACATCGCCGGAATCGAGAGCGTCAACGTACATGATGCCATCAAAACCGGTGCTCCGGATCGTGATAAATACATCGATAATTACATCCAGTGTCTGGAAAATCTCGGAAAAGAAGATATCCACCTGGTATGCTACAATTTCATGCCGGTATTTGACTGGACCAGAACCGAGCTTGCAAGAAAACGTCCGGACGGCTCCACCGTACTGGCTTATACACAGGAAGCGGTAGATGCCCTGGATCCGGAGAAAATGTTTGACTCCATCGCTGGCGACATGAACGGCACCGTTATGCCGGGCTGGGAGCCGGAAAGAATGGCAAGGGTAAAAGAGCTGTTTGCCATGTATCAGGACATTGATGATGAGAAACTGTTCGAAAACCTGAAATATTTCTTAGAGCGTATTATGCCGGTATGCGACAAATACGACATCAACATGGCCATCCATCCGGACGATCCGGCATGGAGCGTGTTCGGACTTCCACGTATCATCATCAACAAGAAGAACATCCTTCGCATGATGAAAATGGTGGACAACCCACACAACGGCGTCACCTTCTGTTCCGGATCCTACGGAACCAACCTGGAAAATGATCTGCCGGATATGATCCGTTCCTTAAAGGGAAGGATCCATTTTGCCCATGTGCGGAACTTAAAGTTCAATACCCCAACGGATTTTGAAGAAGCAGCACATCTTTCCAGCGACGGAACCTTCGACATGTATGAGATCATGAAGGCTCTTTACGACATTGGATTCGAGGGCCCCATCCGACCGGATCACGGACGAATGATCTGGGATGAAGTGGCAATGCCGGGCTACGGCCTTTACGACAGAGCCTTAGGAGCAACCTATTTGAACGGACTTTGGGAAGCCATTGACAAAAGCCACACCAGAGGCGTAGAGAAGCGATAACCCGGACGCCGGGCTTGCCGAAGCTGCCGAAGCGATGAAGCCGGCAAGAGCCGGGCATTCGGCGGCGTTACATCCGAAATAGAGCCGGGTATCCGGCGGCAGGATATCATAGAAAGGAAGAATGAAACAATGATCCTTAACGAAAACGGATTACAGAATAGAGCAGAGTGGGAAGAAAAAGGCTACCGCCTTCCCCAATATGACAGACAGGCCATGATGAAACGTACCAAAGAAAACCCAACCTGGGTGCATTTTGGAGCAGGCAACATTTTCCGTGCATTTCAGGCTAATGTAGCCCAGAACCTTTTAAACGAAGGAGCCATGGACCGTGGTATCACCGTAGTGGAAGGCTTCGACTACGAGATCATTGAGAAAAAATACCGTCCCAATGACAACTACTCCATCCTGGTGACCTTAAAGTCTGACGGACAGATCGAGAAAACCGTGGTAGGCTCCATCGCAGAGTCCTGCGTGTTAGACTCTGACAACGAGAAAGAGTTTGGACGGTTAAAAGAAATTTTCTCTGCCGATTCCCTGCAGATGGCCACTTTTACCATCACAGAAAAGGGATATAGCCTAGTGGACGGCAAAGGAACTCTGCTTCCCGCAGTGGCAGCAGACTTAGAGGCCGGACCTGCAAAACCTGATAGCTACATCGGAAAAGTAGCAGCTCTGCTTTATACAAGATACGAAAACGGTCAGAAGCCCATTGCCATGGTCAGCAACGACAACTGCTCCCACAAC
>JBJEKY010000150.1:0-4603 GCA_051878875.1 Lachnospiraceae bacterium
TGTGCTTTGTTGTTTGCTGCATTCTTGCTTTCTCCCTGGGACTTCATGGTCGGGAACAGCAATACGTCACGGATAGCCGGGCTGTTGGTCAGTAACATAACCAGACGGTCGATACCGTATCCGATACCACCTGTTGGCGGCATACCGATGGACAATGCATTTAAGAAGTCCTCATCAGTATGGTTAGCTTCTTCATCACCTGCTGCGAATGCCTCTTCCTGCGCTTCGAAACGCTGTCTCTGATCGATCGGGTCGTTTAACTCGGAGTATGCGTTACACATCTCACGTCCGTAGATAAACAGCTCGAAACGCTCTACTAATTCCGGCTTGTCCGGTTTTCTCTTGGTTAACGGTGAAATCTCCACCGGATGATCCATAACGAACGTCGGCTGGATCAGATGCTCTTCAACAAACTCTTCGAAGAATAAGTTGATGATATCGCCTCTCTTATGACGCTCTTCATATTCTACATGATGCTCGTCTGCAACCTTCTTAGCTTCCTCATCGGTTTTGATCTGTTCAAAATCCACGCCGGAATATTTCTTTACGGCATCGATCATGGTGATACGCTCAAATGGCTTGCCAAGATCGATCATGGCTTCCTGATAAGGAATAGTTGTAGTACCGCAAACAGTCTGTGCCAGATGGCGGAACATGTTCTCGGTTAGGTCCATCATACCATAATAATCAGTATAAGCCTGGTATAACTCCATCAGCGTGAATTCCGGATTGTGTCTGGTGTCTAAGCCTTCATTACGGAATACACGTCCGATCTCATATACACGCTCCAGACCACCTACGATCAGTCTCTTTAAATATAATTCCAAAGAGATACGAAGCTTGATATCTTCGTTTAATGCATTGAAGTGAGTCTCGAACGGTCTTGCGGCAGCGCCTCCGGCATTGGAAACCAAGAACGGAGTTTCCACCTCCATGAAGCCCTGTGCATCTAAGAATCTACGGATCTCACTGATGATCTGGGAACGCTTGATAAAGGTATCTTTTACGTCCTCATTCATGATAAGATCCACATATCTCTGTCTATAACGGATATCGGTGTTGGTCAATCCATGGAACTTCTCCGGAAGGATCTGCATGGATTTGCTAAGCAGGGTGATCTCTGCCGCATGAACAGACATCTCACCCTTCTGGGTGCGGAACACTTCACCTTTCACACCTACGATGTCGCCGATATCAAATTTTTTGAAATCTTTATATGGCTCTTCTCCTACACTGTCTCTTGCGACGTAGACCTGAATGTTTCCATTACGGTCCTGAACATTCATGAAGGATGCTTTACCCATGACACGTTTGCTCATCATACGTCCTGCGATAGATACTGTTTGACCTTCCAACGCATCAAAATTCTCTTTGATGTCTGTGGAATGATGGGTTACGTCATACTTGGTGATCTCAAATGGGTTTTTACCATTTGCCAATAACTCCTCGTATTTGTCGTGTCTGACCTGTAATAATTTGTTCAGATCCTGTTCCTGATTCTGACGGGTTACTTCCTCAGCCATATGATTTCCTCTCTTTCTGATGTATTTTCCACTCCTTGTGGATTAGTTAAAATGATTTATTCTACACGCTGGATATCAAGGACTTTGTACTCCATGTCTCCGGCCTGTGTTTCCACTTTAATGGTGTCTCCGACTTTCGCACCGATCAGGGCTCTTCCTACCGGTGATTCATTGGAGATCTTTCCTTCCAGGCTGTTTGCCTCGGTGGAACCAACGATATAATATTCCAGTTCTTCTTCGAACTCGCAATCATAAATCTTTACTTTGCAGCCTACACTGATCTTATCAAGGTCTACTTCTTCTTCTACAACGACTTCCACGTTCTTTAAAAGAGCCTCGATCTCTTCGATCCTTGCTTCGATATCTCTCTGCTCGTCTTTTGCTGCATCATACTCTGCATTTTCGGACAGGTCACCCTGCTCGCGGGCTTCCTTAATCTTCTGGGCTACCTCTTTTCTCTTCACGACCTTCAGGTCCTGTAACTCCGCTTCAAGCTTCTGCAATCCTGCGTATGTTAATAATTTCTTTTCCATAATCACACCTCATTTATTTTTCTGGTTACCCCTGTTGATTTCCACTACAATTATTGCATTATACTAAAATGGTAAATGACTGTCAAGACTAGTTTTTCTTCATTTTTTGTAAAAAGAACCAACCGGATAACTTATCCTATTCTTACGTTTCTATTCAGATTTTTATGTCAACTGACGAAAAAGTGCCTCCAGTTCTTCAAGGCTCTCCACCTCGTTCACCAGTCCCCGGAATTTCGAGCTGTTCTTATACCCTGACATATACCAGGAAGCGTGCTTGCGCATCTCCCGGATTCCGGTATATTCACCCTTGAATTCAATCTGCATCTTTGCGTGCCGGATCACCATAGCCGCCACCTCTTCTATAGGAGGTTTCTCGGGATACACTCCTGTCTGTTGCCAGGTTTTGATCTGGGAGAAGATCCAGGGATTTCCCTGGGCCGCTCTGCCGATCATGATACCGTCACATCCGGTCTGGGCCGCCATGGCAGCTGCCGACCGGGCATCCACCACATCTCCGTTTCCGATGACCGGAATGGACACCGCCTCCTTCACCTGACGGATAATGTCCCAGTCTGCTTTTCCGGAATAAAACTGCTGTCTGGTCCGTCCATGCACCGCAATGGCCGCTGCCCCGGACTCCTGGGCGATATGAGCCATCTCCACCGCATTGACATGATCCTCATCAAAACCTTTTCTTATTTTTACAGTTACCGGTTTTTTAATGGCCTTCACTGTGGCTTCAATGATCTGCCCTGCCAAAAGCGGCGTCTTCATCAGCGCGGATCCTTCTCCGTTATTGACTACCTTGGGGACCGGACACCCCATGTTGATATCCAGGATATCAAAATTACGGTGTTCGATCCGTTTGGCCATCTCACTGATGATCTTAGGATCTGCTCCAAAAAGCTGCAAACTCACCGGCCGCTCCCTCTCATCCACGGTAAGCAGGCTCTCGGTATTCTTATTATTATATAGGATACCCTTGGCACTGACCATTTCCATGCAGAGAAGATCCGCCCCCTGCTCCTTGCATAACAGGCGAAATGGCAGGTCTGTAACGCCTGCCATGGGTGCTAATATTAAATTGTTTTCCAGTTCTACATTTCCTATTCGCAGTGCCGGCATGTCAGTTTTTTCCTGCCTTTTTGTTTTTTATATATCAGCTGCATTCCTTTTAACGTCAGCTGTGCATCATAATGATCAATGCAGCCGGTCTCCTGTGCCAAAAGCAAACCCAGGCCACCGGTTGCCACCACTTTGATGTTGTCAAGACCGGCTTCTTTTTTCATTTGTTCTACAATATAAGTAGTCTGTCCGATCTGTCCGTATACAATTCCGGCCTGCATACTGCTGATAGTCTCTTTGGCCAGAATGCTTTCCGGTTTTTTCAACTCGATCTTGGGAAGCTGTGCCGCCTGACCCCACAGAGCCTGGGCACTGGTCTGAATTCCCGGAGCCGTGACTCCCGCCAGAAAGGTTCCGGTTTCATCCACCAGATCATAAGTTGTCGCGGTTCCGTAATCAATCACGATCACCGGTCCGCCATACAGTTCATAGGCAGCCACCGCATCTACGATACGATCTGCTCCGATCTGTCTCGGATTGTCGGTAGCTACCCGGATTCCGGTTTTAATCCCGGCACCAACCACCACCGGCTCGCAGCCAAAATATTTTTCAATGGAACGTTTCAGGGAATACATGATATCCGGTACTACCGAAGCAATGATCACATCCGTGATCTGGCTTTCATGCAGTTTATTATGCTCTAACATACTACATAGATCGATACCAAACTCATCGGCCGTTCTCTGAAGTTTGGTCGTCATTCGAAACGTCGCTTCCAGACTCTCACCATCAAACACGCCTGCGGTAATGTTGGTATTTCCTACATCCAATGCAAGTAACATGCTATTCCTCCTCATCCAGTCCCAAATAGAACACCTTAAAAAACATCTCCAAAGAGCGGAACAGATCCCGCTTCTCTCTCTGAATCTGTTTTACTTTCAGGGCACTTCCGATGTCATCATACAATAAGTCATTCTCGTCGTACTCCGTCTGAAGTTCCAGATTTCCCTCTTCGTCAAACACCAGTTTCAGAATGCCTCCTACATCTTCTGTAAAAAGCACACACATGATCTTTAATTCATCCTTGATATCCTTAGGCAGCCCCTGAAAAGCTTCATCCAAATAAAATTTCTTCTCGTATGCGCTGGACACACACAAGACCACATTCTCTTCCATTTTCCTATTCCTCTTCTCTATCACACATAGCCGTAGATTCCCCGAACGGATACTTCTCCGCTCCGGACCTCGTGCAGGATATGATCTGCAGTTTGGACCAACAGACTTCCTTCATCATTGATCCCTTTGCAGATTCCCCGGTATTCTCCTGCCGGGTCTAATACCGTCACCTCCCGGCCTATATTTGCCAGACACCGTTCATATTCTTCTTTTAGTCCTCTAAAGGACTGATCCGTTAATACTTGATTATAATAGGTCTTCCACCACTTTACAATGGCATTTTCCAATTTTTCACGAAAAAGTTCC
>JBJEKY010000150.1:4703-6862 GCA_051878875.1 Lachnospiraceae bacterium
TCTTTTGCCCAGGCAAGGCAGATATCATTGGTGGAGGTTACTTCCTCTCTTCGTTCTATTTCGTACATTGTGCTACAAGGTTATCCACCATTCTTTGTTCCGGTGGCCAGGAAAAGCTTCCCTGCAACCTTCCTCCTTTTAGGGTACAAAAGACGTGTGAGCCACCTTCAAGTGGCCCACACGGTTTTGTTTTCTGTATTTGCTTTCTATTTTTCTTTGCCGATCTCTACCACGGATTTTGCTAACCCTGCAATTCCCTGAATCTCTGAGGGAACGATGATCTTGGTTGCCTGACCATCCGCAGCTCTTGCAAATGCCTCTAAACTCTTTAACTTTAATACCGCGTCATCCGGATTTGCTTCTTTTAGGAATTTCAAACCGTCTGCGTTAGCCTGCTGGATCTTAAGGATTGCTTCTGCCTGACCTTCTGCTTCCTTAATGGTAGCTTCTCTCTTTGCTTCTGCTCTTAAGATCGCTGCCTGCTTCTCTGCCTCTGCGTCTAAGATGGCACTGGCTTTCTTTCCTTCTGCCACAAGGATGGTGGATTTCTTCTCTCCTTCTGCCCTTGTTACGGCCTCACGACGTTCACGCTCCGCCTTCATCTGCTTCTCCATTGCATCCTGAATAGCAGTTGGCGGGATGATGTTCTTTAATTCCACACGGTTTACCTTGATTCCCCAGGGATCCGTCGCCACATCCAGGGTGGATCTCATCTTGGTATTGATGATCTCTCTGGAGGTTAAGGTTTCATCCAGTTCCATATCACCAATGATGTTTCTTAAGGTAGTTGCCGTTAAATTCTCGATGGCCATGATAGGATTCTCTACTCCGTAGCAGTACAGCTTCGGATCGGTGATCTGGTAGAACACTACGGTATCAATCCTCATGGTTACGTTATCTTTGGTGATCACCGGCTGAGGTGCAAAATCCACAACCTGCTCTTTTAAGACCACCTTTCTTGCAATACGGTCAATGATGGGGGCTTTGAAATGTAAACCTACGCCCCAGGTTGCCTGATATCCGCCCAGACGCTCTACTACATAGGCATGTGCCTGGGGAACGATCTTGATACAGGATACCACGATCATTAAGATCAGAATGATGAGAATAGCTAAAATAATATACTTCATTATATGTCCTCCTCCTCGTTGCGCTTATTCTTCTTTTAACGCTACAATTAATTTGACGCCCTGAATTGCCTTGATGACTACACGACTGTCTTTTTCAATGACACAGTCATCGGTCTCACACCTTGCGGTCCATTCCTGTCCACCTACGGTTACGCAGCCCATCGCCTTTAAGTTGTCGATCTCTTCTATCACAACTGCAGTTTTACCGATCAGGCTCTCGGCGTTGGTCTTGATACGATCCTTATTCAGATACCGTATTGCAACCGGTCTGGTAAGCGCCAGTAACAGAACCGATACCACAAAGAACAGGATCACCTGTGTGATCTCATGCAGTCCGATCAGGTTCGCCAGCAGAGCAACCAATGCTCCTCCCGCAAACCAGATAGTGGTCAGCCCCAGGGTGGCAATTTCGGCAATTACGAATACTATTAAAAGTACCAGCCAGAGTATTAAAAAGTAATCCATAAATACACCTCACCTTTCTTCGTATTGCTTTCATATACGCCTACCATAACACACTTATGATTAGATAACAAGAAATTGTGAAAAAAATAATCTTAAGTTTTTATAAACAAGATGAGGCTGCAGGCAACATCACTTATCATAAAAATAAGGGCCGGCGCTTTTTGTTTTTAAAGCGCCAACCCCTTAATTTTAATAGAATACGTGTCCGCCGATCACAATTCCTTCTTTTCCTGATCTGGTGGACTGGAAATGCAATGCTCCATTTACATTATCCGCTCCGCCTAACGCTTCCTGTGCAGCACGGACACAACTGCTGCTGATACTTCTTCCCAGTCTTCTGGAAAGAGCTCCGTTATGTGCCGGTCCAAACTGTCCGGACTGGTAGATCACGCCCCGCAGGGTATTGGGATAGCGGCTGCTACGGATACGGTTACATACCACCGCTCCCACTGCCAACTGTCCTTCATAATTCTGGGAACCTGCTTCGCACTGGATCAGCGCCGCCAGAAGTGTCACGTCATCCACATCCGCTGCAACGCTCTCCTGCTGCGTGGTAGTTGTGGA
>JBJEKY010000151.1:0-6679 GCA_051878875.1 Lachnospiraceae bacterium
TCCACACCATAACCATGCAGATCTCCGTTTTCGTCATATTCAAAAAAACCTTCCAATGGGAAACAGGCAACACGAAGTACTTCTCTACCACTCTGCGTTGCATACACGGGGATAGCAGAAATACTGAGACTGATCAAAAGAACTATAGATAAAATGAAAGTATAAAATCTCTTCATATCCGGAATTCGTCACCTGTTCCTGTCTGAATTCAACAATCTATTATTTTTTATTTTGCACTATTTCTACATTTTTTTCAATAGTTTTGAGGAATTTCTTTCAGGCTCCCTTCTATGCACAAAGCCCCCCAACCGGCCCTCTCGTTGGGATAAAAAGAAAACTCCGTCAGCGGTTCTGCTCCTTTCGTAAGATAAGCTTTCACCTTATCCGCATACAGAAACGGATCCCGGCCCCGGATAATGCCCCACTCCATCAATAATGCCGCTGCACCGGACACAAAAGGCGTAGCCATACTGGTCCCGGAACGCTGCGTATACCCTCCGCCCGGAGCGGCCGAAACGATCTCCACTCCCGGTGCCACCAGATCCGGTTTCACCAGATGATCATTCCAGGTATACCCTCGCCCCGAAAAAGCAGCCACCTGTCCGAATCGTGTATCATAGGCTCCTACGGTAACAGCCCGTCGGGCACTGGATGGGATTGTCAATGTCGTTTCCGGTGACGGTTGTAGAAAGCCGGTTAAAGGAGACAGACTTTCCGACACCGGAAGCCAGATATCCACCTGCCATGGCTGTACCCGGGTAGTCGTGACCCTTATCTGCCACACTCCCTGCAGCAGATATCCTGCCTGAGGATTGTCACCTGCAATAGACTCCTCCGGTTGCAATTCCATATAGACTTCCTGAAACACTGCCCGTGGCGATGGTGTTTCATTATATACTCTTACTTGTCCTTCGCGAAGGGGATAGACAGCCTGCCGGACATTAAGATCTATCCTCTGCCAAGCTCCTCCCGGCTGCCTGAGCTCCAACCCCATGTCCGGCGGAAAGTCTTTGAAAAGACTGAATCCAAACCCTTTTTGAAATTCGCCCACAGAAAAATCTGCAATAACAGGCTTTTCCGCTGATACTTCCCCGGAAAAATGTCCCTTACCGCCTCCTTCGTTTCCGCTCCCGACCACGATCACTGCTTTCGCATAATTTAACACTCCATCCAGATATTGTTCCACCATGCTGGTTCCGTTATGGGCCCCGTAGTTATTTCCATAACTGATATTTAATACCACCGGCTGGTTTCGTTGTCCCGCCAGCCGGATACAGTGATCCATCCCCAGCATCAACTCCGAGGTTCTGGAATACTGCCTTACTCCCCGTCCCAGTTTAACCATCAGGATATCAGTCCCCGGTGCTACGCCCGAATTTCCGGATCCGATACCTGCCACATGGGTTCCATGCCCTGATCCGTCTGTTTCCGGTACAATATTGTTTCCTTCCTGACGGGGTAAAAGCAATGCCTCATTGATCTGTTCTTCGGTATAAACCGTGCCCGGCTCCGTAGACAGATCAAAGATTTCCAGGATCCTGGTCTTTCCTTCTTCATTTAGAAACTCCGGATGGCGATAGTCGATCCCGGAATCCAGATATGCCATAAGGACCCCTTCCCCTGTCAGACTACTGTCCGGATCCCTGCAGATCCTGTTTAGCTCCGATACCTGACACACCTTAAGCCCTGCCTTTGTTTCTCCACTGTACGGGCAATTTTCAAAAAACACATCCCGCGGATATTCCAAATATAGCACTCTGCTATCTGTTGCCAGCTGCTTAATCTGCAAAGAAGTAGCTTTCACAATGGCAAATCCTCCCAGTAATTCCTGATAGCTCTGCGTCTTCCCATCAAAAATCTCATTTCCAAGACCTACATACTGTACAATAACTTCCGGCATAGTTTTGCATTCCTTTTTTTACCAGTATATGCAAAAAGGCATGCAGAAAACCTCTGCATGCCCTGTTTAGATCCTGTTATATGATCCTGCATTATAATAACCGGTTGTAATGATAGCCCTGTCCATTTTCCGGATCTGCCTTCGTAGAATCTTCCTTTTTCCGGTTGATGTTTCCGGGCTGTTTCATCTTTTCCAAAAGCGCCCGAACCAGTTTTTCCGCCTCTTCATCATCGTACTCTTCCAGTTTTCCCTTGATGATCACCAGATCCTCTGCCACATAGTCCGGGAGCTCGTACTTCTGAAGATCTATAACTTTATTAATGGAATCCCGTAATTTAAAGTTTGACAGATCATCCAGGATATACAATAACCTTGCATTGATCTCACCGATGCTGATGGGCATGGCGGAATTTTTGCCGGTAGAATTCATATTCTTTTCCAGCAGACGCACCACTCGTTCCATCATACTTATGGATGCATCCATCAATCCCTCTTCCATCTTCATTCTGGCATTTTTGATACGTCCGGATATTTCATCGTTGATCTGATATCCCAGCACCTCATCCATTTTGAAGATCGCAGCCTTACTTTTGCCGTCTTTCAAATCCTGTACGATCTCCTTCATTCGGAAAAGCAGCTCCTCTTCTTCCATGGGAAGCTTGCCCAGACGTTTAAATACACGCTCAATACGGTTTTGCAGATCGTCTGCTTCAAAAGGTTTGGTGATAAAATCCATGATTCCCAGCTTGCTGCCTTCGATTACCGTTCCTTTATCCTTTTTGGAAGTTAAAAAGATCACCGGTACCGTGGTTCCGTTAGGCTGGGTACGGATCTCGCGAAGGGTTTCGATTCCATCCATGATGGGCATCTGAACATCCAGCAGGATCAGATCCACCTTATCACGATATAAATACTTCACTGCACGTCTGCCCGAAATCATGGGAATCACTTCATATTTGTCTTTCAGATCCTGTTCTACTGTGGCAAGATTCACTGTATTGTCATCTACCACCATGATTTTCATTTTCTCGAACATAGCTCCTCCTAAAGGTATAAAACATCTAATAATTCATGTAATAAGTCTTCCGCTGCATCATCATCATAAAGCTTTAATTTCGTCCTGATATTTTGAAGAACCTTTCTGGTTTCCGTTCCAACCTTATATTGCATTAGTTCATCCACCTTGCGTGCTGCATCTTTCGGTTTGAAATCCTCCAGGCAGGCCAGGATCTCTTCAACCCTGCCGATCAAAGCTGCCTCAGATAAAGTAGGAAGACTTTCGTCTTCGCTCCGTTCATCCTGTAGTTTTCCGAACTTGTGTAATACCCGTTCGATTTCCGCCAGTATTGCATTGTATTCTTCCAGAAGTGTTTCATAATTATCCCGGATAAACTCTTCATTACCGTCCTTTGCTGCATATTCATTAGCCTTAGCCATACTGGACAGCTCCATGGCTCCGATATTGGCAGAGGCGCTTTTCAACGCATGCACCTCAATTTCATAGTTTTTGTAATCTTCCGCTTCTGCCAGTTGCCGGATCAACAGCACTTTTTCCAGTCCATCGGTATAATACAGTTCCAAAAGCTCCAGATATGATTTCACACCTTCTCTTCGAAGTTCCAATCCGGCTCTGACATCCACACCTTCCATGGCAAGTTGCTGCACGTCTTCCTCGGTAAACTCTTCCACCGCTGCTGCTGCTTCATCCGGCACTTTATCCTCCTCCGGAATATACTTTGACATGATCTCATGTAATTGATCCTTATCTATGGGTTTTGGTAAAAATGCCTGGAAACCATTTTCCAGAAACATTTCCTGCGCACCTTTGATCGCATTGGCCGTTAATGCAATGATCACCGGATCCCGGCCGTTTTCCCCACACTGGGTACGAATGATATGAACCGCTTCCACACCATCCATTTCCGGCATCATATGATCCATGAAAATGATGTCGTATTTCTTTTCCTTTACCTTTTCGATTGCCTCCGGACCACTTTTGGCTTCGTCGATCCTTGCTCCGTAAAGCTCGATCAGTCCCACTGCCACCTTCAGGTTGATCCGGTTATCATCTACGATCAGCAGCTGACTGTTTGGACATTTAAACATATTTACTATCTCCTCACCTTTCTCCTGTATCGTTAACGTGCTGTCTTCAATTGGTGTTATATCCATTACCTTCTGCGGAATGCTGATCTGGAATCTGGTACCATGTCCATACTCACTTTCCACCTGTACCGTTCCACCCATCATTTCAGCAAGTTTCTTTACAATGGCAAGCCCCAGTCCGGTTCCCTCTACCTGACGATTCTTCTTGGTATCCACCTGCTGAAAGTTTTCAAAGATCTTATCCAAATCTTCCTTTTTGATACCGATTCCTGTGTCTTCCACAATCAATAGAAGAAGGATCTGTTCGTCATCCAGAAGTTCATAATCCACAGACAGGCTCACCTGCCCTTTTCGGGTAAATTTGATCGCATTATTCAGCAGATTAATAATGATCTGACGGATCTTTCCATCATCTCCGCAGAGCAAATAGGGCATTTTCTCATTGATATTACATCGCATGGCCAATCCATGCTCCGCTGCCGCGATCCGCATGATCCCATTTATGTCCTGAACGATCCGCTCCACAGCATATTCCTGCTCCTGCAACTCCATCTTTCCTGCCTCGATCTTGGAAATATCCAAAATATTATTAACGATGCTAAGCAGGCTGTTGGAAGCACTCTTAATATCCTGGGCAAAATCATATACCTTTCTACCCATACTTTCTTCTATGATCAACTCACTGAGTCCGATAATGGCGTTCATCGGTGTCCTGATTTCATGCGACATATTGGCAAGAAAATCACTTTTGGCTTTGTTAGCCTCATCTGCCTCTTCCTTCATCTTCATGATCTCGCCTAAGAACTGATACATCTCCGTCTCATCAAAGATCAGGATCACATATCCGCGGATCACATTGTAACTGTCCCGCACTACATTCAGATGCCCTTCAAAATACTTTCCGTTTAATTGAAATTCATTTTTTCCGGATGCAAGCACGATATCCATGGGAAAATCTTTGATTGTTTCAATAGATGTCCCTTCTTCCACATTTTTCAATTCAGGAAAAATATCTGTCGCTGCAACGTTTACGGACAGGATCCTCATTTCACTATCCAGTGTGATCACACCATCGTCCATGACTTCCAGTACTTTTCTTGCTACCAAACGATTGATATCAAATCCCTGGGATCTGTTTAGCAGGAAAATAGAGATGATCACCACCCAGATTGCTACCATAGGCGTAACGTCAAAAGTAATCTGCGGAACTGCCCAATATAACAACATGGACACTACCGGCATTACTGATGTGACACTGATGGCAACCAGGATCCTGCGCCGGTGGATCTCTTCTTCTCTGCGGATTTCTCCCAATACGATCCCTGCTGCATAAAGATAAGGTACCAGGATGCAGATCAGGTACAGGTTATGAAGAGGTCCGTATTCTACCTCCATGTGAAACCTCACATCCGTCACTGAGGTCACAGACTTATAATACAGATGGGTATCGTTATTGGTCCATACTGCAAAAATCACCACCATACCCAGAAACAGGAACAAGTTGGTAAACCAATTCGGAACTTTCCGGTTACAGTGCAAAGATGCAAACATCAGAAACGCCAGTGGATAAAAAGAGCTGCCTACATATTCCACCATGTTGGCATTCAAAGCTCCCTCCAGCGTAACAGAATTTACTTCAATAAATACACCAATGTTGTGAACAATTCCCAGCACCAGTAATATCATCATCAATTTCTGTTCTCTTGAGGTTTCGCCTTTTATAAGATGATATAGGGAGGCTCCTGCCACCCAAAGAGTAATCAGCTCACAAATTGAAATAACCTGTACCATATTGTTCCTCTAAACTGTAAAACTTGATCCTATCGACTATAACTCAATTTTCATTTTACCACAATATTCCTCAAATACAAATGATTCCACACAATTAACACAATTTTCACTTTATTTGGCCTTACAACTGGATCTATTATTTTTGCGAAAATTGGATATTTTCACCGTGCCATTTATAGTGTATAGTGTTTTGGAGATCTTTAGGAGGTACTTTATAATGGAAAAAACGAAGAAACTTGTGATTGCTGCATTGTTCGCAGCACTTTGCTGTATAGCCACCATGATCCACATCCCATCCGGTCCGACCTTAGGATATGTGCATCTTGGTGATGCTTTGGTACTGTTTAGCGGTATTATTCTTGGACCTGTATACGGAAGTCTGGCCGCCGGAATCGGCTCCATGATGGCCGATGTGATCAACGGATATCCCCTGTATGTTCCGGGAACCTTTGTGATCAAAGCCTTATGTGCTCTTGTATGCGGTTTATTGTTCCACAGTTTAAAGAAAAAAGCTCAGAGCAAAGGTGCTCTGTACCCGGTTCTGATCCTTTCCAGCGTTGTCGCTGAGCTGGTGATGGTACTTGGTTATTTCCTGTACGAAATCGGCTTATTCATGATCACCGGAAGCGAAAACCCCAATCTGGCTACCGCCGTTGCGACCTCTCTCACCGGTATCCCTTATAACCTTGCACAGGGATTGGTTGCTGTTGTATTATGCGTGGTGCTGGTACCGATCTTGACCAAAATAAATGATTTAAGAGATGCAATACTGGGGTAAAAAAGAAGAATTGTTCTTCGCCGGTTGATGCGAAAGAAAAAGAAGGAGTTGTTCTTCGCTGGTTGATGCAAAAGAAAAAGAAAGAGTTGTTCTTCGCTGGTTGA
>JBJEKY010000152.1:0-6032 GCA_051878875.1 Lachnospiraceae bacterium
TAAAGATGTTTATTGAGAATATTTGTGCCAGATATGGTATAAAAACCATTGGTGCGTTTACCTTCTCTAGCAACAATTCTTCTATTAGGGTATTAGAAAAGAATGGCTTCTCTGTAATGGAAGAATTTGAGGAGGATGGTATTATGTCAAAATATCTTCAATATGAGTGTTGACCGATTATCCTTGCATTGATACGACAGATCTGACACCGGCACAAGTGGCACAGAGAATAAGTAGTTTGATAAAATAGAACCGGGTAGAGTGCAGACAATCCGGGCATTTACTTCAAGGGGAGGAGTTTACCATGGAACATGCAAAAACAAAAGGAATCAGTTCCTTTACATTACATATTCTGGCAATGGGACTTATGTTGTGTGACCATCTGTGGGCGACCTTGTTTCCGGCCCAGGAGTGGCTGACATGTATTGGAAGAATCGCATTCCCGATTTTTGCATTTATGATCGTGGAGGGGTATTTTCACACATCGAACATTCGAAAGTATATGGGAAGGTTACTGATTGGTGCGATCATCTCGGAAATCCCGTTTAATCTGGTTATGGGAAGCTCCATCATTTACCCCTTCCACCAAAATGTCCTCTGGACATTTTTGATCGCGCTACTTTCCATTTTGCTAATTGAAAAAGCGAAAAAATCCGGGAAGTGGTGGATAACCTGGACGGCAGCAATCCTTACGGTGATTATAGGTTGTCTTCTTGGAACCATTGGAATGGTAGATTATCTGGGAGCCGGAGTACTGACGGTTTTGGTTTTTTATTTCTTCCATGGGAAAAAATGGTGGTGCTACATAGGTCAGCTGGTATGTATGGCGATCATTAACATCAATCTCTTGGGAGGATATTATTACGCCATCCAAATTGCAGGGCACGAAATTCAGGTGGTACAACAGGGATTTGCAATCCTTGCGCTGATCCCCATCTGGCTTTATAACGGTAGACAGGGATACCATTCCAAGGCATTTCAATATCTTTGCTATGGATTTTATCCGGTCCATCTGTTGATCCTTTACTTTATATGGCAATGTATGGTATAGATGGGATGGAAGTAATGATTGCCAACAAAAACAGGATTTCGGGGAGGCCACAATGAATAAAGCAGAGATTATGCAGGCACTTCAGGATAAAGATCATAAAAAAGCACACGACTTTGCAAAGCAGATCAGCACTAGGTCAGCTGAAACAAATGAGTTCTACGCATTATTTGAGGAGTTCATTAATCTTTTGGATGCAAAAAACTCGTATGTTAGAACCAGAGGGTTTTTTCTTGCCTGTGCTCAGGCGAGATGGGATGAAGATGGAAAGCTGGAAGGTGCCTTTGATAAAATGAGTGCGCTTTTACAGGATGAAAAACCCACAGTCGTTAGACAGTGCCTTGCTGCGTTACATGAAGTTATACTGTACAGGCCGGAACTTTCAAAGCAGATCAAGCAGGCGGTAAGCAGCATTGACCCGAGCCGCTATAAAGACAGCATGGCGCCATTGATCGAAAGGGACGCAAAAGAACTTTTACAGATGATAGAATAAGGAGACCAGAAATGGAAGCGAATATAAAACTAATAAGTTACACCGATGAAGAAGAGGTTCTGCGGGAGCTGATCAAGAAATTCTGGCTGGCGCATAATGATTATGTCCAGTCCGATGAAGAGGCCATGGAAGATCTGCGCGCGTGGACAAGTGCTCAGAATAAAATATATTTGATTGAAAAAGACGGAAGTTATATCGGATTCATCCATCTGGGCAGCAGGGGCGCAGAGATTGACTGGGTGGAGGACCTGTTCATTTTGCCGGAATATCAGGGAAATGGTTACGGATCCATGGCGTTGAACCTGGTGGAACAGATTGTAAAAGAGTACTCGGAATCCATTTATCTGGAAGTAGCAGCCAGAAATATGGATGCTCTAAGATTGTATCGCAGAAACGGCTATGATTGTTTAAACACTATTACGATCCGGAAGGATTTTGAACCGGAGAATTTCGATGTCCTAAGGACGGAAAACCTGCTGGGGCATGAGTTTGAAGTGAAGAAATATAAGAAAGAGAATATCTAAAACTGTCAGAAAGTGTAATCCTGCCACAAGGAGGGATTGATCCGAACAATGCAAGCAGCAGATTGATAGTGTATTTTGATAAGTAGTGTCGATTTAGCCTGAAAGAAATGGGAGTTACGGACGAATTATAAAAAATATAGATTTAGTCCGTAAGAGATTGGGACTGTTTACGGCCAGATTTTCAAAAATGCAGATTTAGTCCGTAAGAAACCGGATATTATGAAATACCGAACAACTGTAACTGGAGGGGGAAAATGAGCAAACAAAACAACCTCATCACCGGATGCCTTTGCGCTCTGGGGTGTGAAACTATCTTCGGATTAAGCTATATGTTCACCAAAAATGCCACGGAATCAGTCAGTGCGTTTGCCCTGCTGGGGTGGCGTTTCTTCGTGGCCATGGTGGTAATGAGCCTTTGCGTGCTGGTAGGATTCATAAAAATAAACCTCAGGGGAAAAGACATAAAGCCGCTGTTATTGGTGGCATTATTCAGCCCATGCATTTATTTCATCGGAGAAACCGTGGGAATCAGCCATACAACATCTTCGGAGAGCGGCGTTTTTCTGGCTTGTATCCCGGTGGTTTCCATTCTGGCTTCGGCTCTGATCCTGAAAAAGGAGCCATCTAAAATGCAGATCCTTGGAATCCTTATTACGCTTGCGGGCGTTACAGCGACCGTGTTTGCAGTAGGCGTAACCTCCAGCCTGTCGCCGGTGGGATATACATTCCTGCTGGTAGCGGTGATCTCTTATGCGCTTTACAGTGTGTTTGTGGAAAAAGCTGCTGATTACACCGGAGCGGAGGTCACTTACATCATGCTGGTGGCCGGAGCGGTGGTTTTTGTACTATTGGCAGTGATCGAGGCAGCAGTAAAGGGAAATGTGGGTGAATTGTTGATGCTACCCGTGAAAGACCGCGCTTTTCTAACAGCTATCCTGTATCAGGGAATCGGCTGTTCCATAGTGGCCTTCTTTCTGTCCAATGTGGCCATCGCCAAAATCGGTGTCAACCGGACGTCTTCCTTCATTGGAGTTTCCACGGTTGTTTCCATCATTGCAGGAGCATTGCTGCTGAAGGAAACGTTTTCCATATATCAGATCGTGGGTGCGCTGGTGATCATTGCTGGAGTTTATACGGCAAACGCCGGAAGCACCAATTAGTAAAACGGGGGAATTATCATGGTAACAATAAAGAAGATCACTTCCAAAAATGTCTGGAAGATCGTGAAATTAGAGGTGCATGAGACGCAGAAGGAGTTTGTGGCAACCAATACGGAGAGCATCATTGAGGCTTATACCACTGTTGCTGCAGGAGGTGTGGCGCTTCCCTTTGGGATTTATGCGGATGACGTGCCGGTGGGATTTTTGATGATCGGATACGGTGAGATCCCGGAAGAAGAAAATCCGGCGATCGCCAAAGATAACTACAGCATTTGGAGATTTATGATCGATAAGCAGCATCAGGGAAAAGGGTACGCAAAGGAAGCCATGCGGTTGGCCCTTGATTACGTGAAAACCTTTCCCTGCGGTCCGGCAAAAGAAGTCTTTCTGTCTTATGAGCCGGAAAATACGGTAGCCGCAAAGTTGTACCATTCCTTCGGTTTTCAGGAAACCGGAGAATATGACGGCGAAGAGATCATTGCAAGTTTGAAGATCGGGTAGACAAGGAGAAACAAGGAACTTTTTATGCAAAAGAACAAAATAAAAGCCATACTTTTCGATTCCGGAAAGGTACTTAATTTTCCGGCATCGGGACATTGGTTTATAACACCGAATTTTTTTGAATATGTGGAAAAAGAAAAATTTGATGGACTGGATGAGAAAATGTACACAACGGCACTGAATGAATTAGGTATATTACCGGAAGAGGTAGTTTTTGTTGACGACAATTTGGAAAATTGCCTGGGTGCCGGTAAACTGGGTATCCATAGCGTGCTGCTTTGCAGAAACAACTGGGTATACAGATGGAATAAACTTAAAAGCATTGGAAAAGGGTATTGTGTAATCAGTACTCTGAAACAGCTGAATGATATACTTTAGGGCATATAATCAAGGAGAGGAGAAACTATGGAGTACCGCACACTGGCCAATACAACCACACGTTGTATGTATGAAGCATTTTCGCAGGCATTTTCCGATTATCAGGTTTCGGTTGATATGCCGCTGGAATCCTTTGAAATCATGTTGAAAAGAAACGGGTTTATGCCGGAGGTTTCGGCGGGAGCGTTTGACGATGGAGTGCTGGTAGGTCTTGTTCTCAATGGCGTAAGAGAGTGGGATGGTGAAAAAACCATCTACGACCTGGGAACCGGAGTTATCCCCGCGTATCGGAGAAAAGGGATTACTGAAAAGTTACTGGACCTGGTAAAGGAGTTGTGTCAGGAAAACAACATCGGCGTGTATCAGCTGGAAGTGATCCAGACCAATGAAGGTGCGGTTGCACTCTATCAAAAACAGGGCTTTCAGGTTAAGAGAGCGTTTAACTGCTATAGTCTGAAAGGAAAACTAGCAGAGTCGGAAGAAAACACGGAGCTGAAATTACACCGCCCGCAGGAAATAGAGGCGGAGCAGTGGGAGATCTTAAAATGCTTTTGGAATTATCCGCCTTCTTGGCAAAACGGAATAGATGCGGTTTGCGCCATCTCCGATACCTTTGGCTATACGCTGGTTGAATCAGAGGGAGCTTTGATTGGTTACGGCATTGTGCAAAAAGCAAATGGGGATATCGTTCAATTAGCGGTGGATCCGCAATACCGTAGAAAAGGAGTGGCCACAGCAATTTTGCTGGATCTGCAAAAACAGACGAAGAGATCCGGAATGTCGGCCATCAATGTGGATGAAAGAGATGAAGCCGCAAACGGCTTTTTGAAGCAGATGGGATTTGACGTCTTTGTTACGCAATACGAAATGGTGAAATCTCTGCGTTAGCAAGAAAGGATACAGCTATGAACAGAAATGCAGCGAAGCAATTTATTTTACAACATGCCCGCCCGGTTGACCTGGCGGTGTACCGCTACTTTTTTGAGAATGGGCCAAAGGATGCGGTGGTTCAGGAACTGTCCCACTTTCAGAATGCGGATGGCGGGTTTGGAAATGGTCTGGAACCGGATTATCTGAATCCGAATTCCAGCCCCATTGCAACCAATGATGCTATCATTACGCTTTTTCGGGTGGGAGCACTGCAACCCAATTCCGAAATGGTAAATGGGATTGTACGGTATCTTGCGTCCCACGATTCTTTTGATGAAGGGAAAAAGCGCTGGCTGTTTGCCATCGACAGCAATAAGGACTACCCCCACGCCATCTGGTGGGAGAAAGAAGAGGACGGGATCCACGGGTTTAATCCAACTATGTCCCTGGCGGCATTTCTGGTTTGTTACGGAGACGGAACCTCAATGTATGCGGATATCCTCAAAGAGGGACTTACCTATCTGGAAGAAAATGAGGATATCAGTGGCGATGCCCTGAAATGTTTTTTGCTGGCATTTGAATTATTGAAACAGAATCAGATCACGGATGTGATCGACCTTGCGTGTTTTAAAAACCTGATCAGCAAACGGATCAATGATGCCATCTGTAAAGACACGGAAAAATACGGCGTGGAGTATGTGCCGGTGCCCTCGGACTTTTTCGCGGGTACCTATCTTGAGTTTATTACTGAGGAAACGAAACAATTGATCGACGCAGAGCGAAGCATTTTGGAGAAACTGCAAAAAGAAGATGGCGGGTTTGATATTTCCTGGGAATGGGGAACACCTTACCCTGAGTTTGAGCAGGCACGGGAGTGGTGGAGACCGCGACTGACCATTGATAAACTGCTGTTTGACGGAGCAAATAGGAGGGAGTTATGAAAGGAACGATCATCGCTTTTGTGATATGGAGCATCGTGGGATGTGCC
This sequence comes from Lachnospiraceae bacterium, assembly GCA_051878875.1. Classification (GTDB taxonomy): domain Bacteria; phylum Bacillota; class Clostridia; order Lachnospirales; family Lachnospiraceae; genus XBB1006. The sequence continues at coordinate 5,963 of JBJEKY010000152.1, forward strand.
ATTATAGGCTTTGGAATCTATGCTTTTTTCAGTAAAAAGGCAATGGGATTCTGGGCCAATGCGGAGCCTG
>JBJEKY010000153.1:0-28467 GCA_051878875.1 Lachnospiraceae bacterium
CAGGTATTCGGACATCCCTGGTTACTCATGGGCGGCGGAAAAATGAGTAAATCCAAAGGAAATGTGATCTATGCGGATCAGCTGGTAGAGATGTTTGGTGTAGATGCAGTCCGTTATTTCGTTCTGCACGAGATGCCATTTGATAATGACGGAAATATTACCTGGGAGATTGTGGTAGAGCGTACCAACTCCGATCTTGCCAATACCCTGGGTAACCTGGTGAACCGTACCATTTCCATGAGCAATAAATATTTTGGCGGCGTGGTAGAGAATAAGGGCGTTACCGAGCCGGTGGATGATGACTTAAAGGCTGTTGTCACCGGAACCAAGGCCAAGGTAGAAGAGAAAATGGAAGAGCTCCGGGTAGCGGACGCTCTTACCGAAATCTTTAATTTGTTCAAACGCTGCAATAAATACATTGATGAGACTACGCCTTGGGTTCTGGCTAAAAGTAATACGACGAAGAAACGTCTGGCAACAGTTTTATATAACTTAACCGAAAGCATCAGCATCGGAGCAAACTTTCTGCGTAGTTTCATGACCGAGACTTCCGAGAAGATCTTAGCCCAGCTTTGTGTAGAGCCAAGAGAGTATGAGACCTTAGATCAGTTCGGTCTGTATCCAAGCGGCAACAAAGTGACCGACAAACCGGAGATCTTGTTTGCCCGTCTGGATGAGGCAGAGGTTTTAGCAAAAGTAGAAGAGTTATACGGTTCTCATGAAGAGGAAAAAGCAGATGACGGACAGGTAGCGGGAATGGATATAGAAGCAAAGCCAACCGTTACCTATGATGATTTTGATAAATTACAGTTCCAGATCGGAAAAGTGCTTTCCTGTGAGGAAGTGCCAAAGAGTAAGAAGCTTTTGTTATTCAAGGTTCAGATCGGAAATGAGGTAAAACAGATCTTGTCCGGAATCAAGAAATATTATTCTCCGGAGGAGATGGTAGGAAAGAACGTCATGGTTCTTGTAAACTTAGAGCCTCGCATGATCGCAGGAATGGAAAGCCAGGGAATGATTCTGTCTGCGGAAGATGATGAAGACCATGTTTTCGTTATGGTACCGGACAAGGATATCAAACCCGGTGCAGAGGTTGGCTAAATGATTTTTGAAACACATGCACATTATGAAGATGAACAATATAATGATGACAGAGAAAATCTCCTTCGGGAGATTTTTTCTGCTGGAATCGGTAAAATCGTCAACGTAGGTTCCACCATGGAAACCTCCCGCAAAAGTGTGAAGTTGGCAAAAGCCTATCCGCAGATCTATGCTGCGGTGGGAGTGCATCCCAGTGAGATCGACTGTCTGACACAGGATTCTTTTGAAGAGTTAAAAACTATGGCGGCACAGGAAAAAGTGGTTGCCATTGGTGAGATCGGGTTAGACTATTACTGGGAAAAAGACGAGAAGGTCCGCATACAGCAGCAGCAGGTGTTCCGGCAGCAGTTGGAATTAGCAAGAGAAGTAAAATTGCCGGTGATCATCCACTCCAGAGATGCGGCGGCGGATACCATGGCGATTCTGAAAGACGAGCCAAAGAGGGAAAATCCGGGTATCATCCATTGTTACAGTTATTCACCGGAGATGGCGGCAGAGTTTATTAAACTGGATTATTATATCGGTGTCGGCGGCGTGGTAACGTTTAAAAATGCCCGGGTGTTAAAACAGGTGGTACAGGAAATCCCCTTAGAGCGCATCGTGGTGGAAACCGATTGTCCTTATATGGCACCGGAACCCCACAGAGGACAGCGCAATTCCTCTGTTTATCTACCCCACATTGTGGATAAGATCGCAGAGATAAAGGGCGTCAGTGGACAAGAAGTGGAGAAGATCACCTATGAAAATGCCTGCCGTGTATACGGCATTACCCAATAAAAAGGAGAAACCATGGCAAAACTTGGAATTCCGGCAAATACCATTGCCGTACTTCAGAAATACGATTTTAATTTTCAGAAAAAGTTCGGACAGAATTTCCTGATCGATACATCGGTATTGGACCGCATTATCGATGCGGCCTGCATTGGCAAAGACGATCTGGTGTTAGAGATCGGTCCGGGAATCGGAACCATGACCCAGTATTTGTGTGAACACGCCAGGGAAGTAGTGGCAGTGGAGATCGACAAGAACCTTATTCCTATTTTGGAGGATACTCTGTCGGAGTATGAAAATGTCAGTGTTATCAACGAAGACATTCTGAAAGTGGATATCAACAAGCTGGTACAGGAAAAAAACAACGGTCGCCCTATCAAGGTGGTGGCGAACCTGCCCTATTATATCACTACCCCGATCATCATGGGGCTGTTTGAAAGCAAAGTTCCGTTAAGCAGTATTACCATCATGGTACAAAAAGAGGTGGCAGACCGGATGCAGGCAGGTCCGGGAACCAAGGATTACGGCGCACTTTCTTTGGCGGTACAGTATTTTGCCAAACCACAAATCGTGGCCAATGTACCACCGAACTGCTTTATGCCCCGGCCCAAGGTGGGCTCGGCTGTGATCAGGCTCACCCGTTTTGAACAACCACCGGTAGAGGTGCAGGATGAAGCGATGCTATTTAGGATCATCCGGGCATCCTTTAATCAGCGGAGAAAAACCCTGACCAACAGTCTTGTCAACGGAGGGATTCCGGTCTCCAAGGAAGAACTGTTAGATTGCCTTGAACAGATGAAGTTATCTCCCACGATCCGAGGGGAAGCGTTGACTCTGGAACAGTTTGCCTGCCTTACTGATTATATTGTACGAAAAAAATAGAAACTTTTCATAAAGGTTGACGGTCTAATATATACTGTAGGACAGGAGACTTTTATGAAAAAAATACAGTCTTTGAAAATCATTGTATGTATATATCTCCTGTTAGTGTTAATACCATTAACAGGAGCTTTTTTTATGAAGGAAGCACATACTTTGGAAGAACAGGTCCTACTAAATTTAATTGCGCAAATAGATCGGAATTCGGAAGACGAAGCGTTGAAGGCCCAGGCCATTCTGATCCGCACCAATCTGACATTGCATCCGAAAGAGTCAGAGGCAAATATGTCCAGACTAAAAGCATTTCTTAAGGAAGATGCTACCGGGAAATCTTATGAGCGGTTTCAACAGGCGGTGAAGGATACGGAAGGGATCGTGGTCAAGGTGGACGGAAAGCTGAAGGAATTACCCTATCATAAGGTTAGTTGCGGATCTACCAGAGCAGCCGGAGAAATTACGGATGCATCTGCAGATTATCTTATGAGTGTGTCCTGTCCTGAAGATATTCTGGCAAAAGATTACCTGCAGGTTTTTTACTTTTCCCGGGAAGAATTAGGGGAAGAAGTAGAGATTGTAAGCAGGTTTGACAGCGGTTATGTGGAAAAAGTAAAAATCAGACTCCCGGAAACTGACAGAGAAAACCGGGACGAAACACAGGAGCGTGCAAATACTTTGATCCTGACCGGAGAGCAATTCCGGAAAAAGTACAGTCTGCCCTCCGCTTGTTTCTATGTTGATGATGTCAAAAACAAAATACGGATTGTGACCAAAGGCCGCGGACACGGTCTGGGACTTAGTCAGAACAAGGCGAATGTGTTGGCGAAAGAAGGGAAGAATGCAGAGGAGATCTTGGCATACTTTTTTAAAAATATAAAATTATGCCAGAATGAAGAGTGATTTTTATGTCCATACTACTGGTAGAACCTTAGGAAGGAGTATGGATATGAAAAGAAGAAATTATGTTATTTATATAGGCATGGCAGTGATGGCGCTGGCCTTAACCCTTACCGCGGTTTTGGTGGTACAGAAACGAAACGGAGAGTCTGCCAGGCTGGAGAAGTCGGATGAAAACAAAGTGGCAGACAATGATGCAGTGGATGAAGATCCGGATGAGAGAGCTGAACATACGGATCCTGGATCTAAGGATCTTCCTCAGAACACAGTTGCTGAGAATGCTTCTGCTCCGGAAAATAAGGAAGATGATTCGGAATCTAAGAAGCAGGATACAGCAGCAGTGTCAGAGTCTGAAGAAGCTACGGCAGCCAGCGTCACCCAGTATAATTTTCACGGCGGATCCACGTTGGATTGGCCGGTAAAAGGAAATGTGATCATCAATTATGACATGGAGCACATGGTCTATTTTTCCACCATGGACGAGTATCGTTACAGCCCTGCTATTGCCATTGAGTCGGATAAAGGCACAGAGGTAAAGGCGGCAGCAGCAGGAGAAGTTACCAAGGTGGAAGAGAGAAAAGACACCGGGCTAACGGTAACTATGCGGATCGGGCCGGAATATGAGATCACATATGGCCAGCTGAAGGATTGCAATTTAAGTGTAGGTGACAACGTAAAACGAGGCGAAATATTTGCCAAAGTGGATAAAGTAACTTCCTATTACGAAAATGAAGGAGACCACTTGTATCTGCAGCTTATCCGGGACGGAGAATTTGAAAATCCTTTGTCCTACCTTGCTTTTTCAGAATAGGGAAGGTATAGTTATTCTATAAGAAGTATGGAAAAGAGGAGACGTATGAGCGTATTGGATTTACAGTCGTTGGAGCCTTCCATCCAGGAACTGGTTGACAGGATCGAACAAAATAAATCATCGGATCCGGAAGCTGTTTTGAGACAGATCGGACAGCTGCAGGAGTATGCCGAATCAGAGGGAAAAACAGATCTTTATGCCTACGCTCTGTTCTCCGAAGCTTATTGCCTGTATCGCGTAAATAATACGGTGCAATCATTCCTTGTTTGTGAAAAAGCGATAAAACCGTTGATTGAAAGCAAGCAATGGGAGTTGCTGGTAAGGACTTACAATACTATGGGAATCATCAGCAGCAGTCAGGGAAATACCCCTATTGCCATGGATTATTATCTGCGGGGTTTGTCGGTTTGTGAAAAGCATGATATTACATCCGGTTTTGTAATGATCAACTGCAATATCGGAATGTTGTATATGGGATTCCACGATCTGCAGAATGCCGAACGGTATTTCCAGAGTGGAATCGAGCATGCAGAGACAGTGAAACGGCAGCAGGGAGATTATGAACCGACTTTTTCCTATGAGACGGTTTCTACTCTGTATTTTAATGCGGCCTGCACCTATTTGCAGACCGGAGAGATTGAGAAGGCCATTGAGAGTCTGAAAGTTTCAGCCGAGTTAGAGCGTAAAGCGCCGGATGATTCCCTGGATCTTTGTATCCAGATGATGAGGGCACAGATCCTGCATGCACTTGGAAAACAGGAGGAATTGGATCGGTGCGTTCAGGAGATTGATGAGTCCAGAGTTTCACTGGGTGCCATTACCGATGCATTCGATGATATTGTGAACTATGCGTCATTTCTGCAATCCATCGGGAAAAATACCGAGTTTTTCCATACCATAGCAAGAATGGAAGAGTCGGTAAGGATCACCAATAGTACCTATTTTAGCCGGAAGCTGGTGCAACTGAAAGTAAATTTCTATAAAGAAAACAATCAGCATAAAGAGTATCTTCTGGCGGCAGGTTTATATTATGAGTTGTCCATGAAAATGGAACAGGAGATGGAAAAGAGTTATCGTCAGAATTTGTCCACCCGGGTGAAGTTAGAAAACGAAAAACGGACAAAAGAAGAACTGAAGTCCGAAGCAGCAAACCTGAAGTTGAAATCAGAATTTGATGCACTTACCGGCCTAAGAAACCGCTATAAGATAACGGAAATTTCTGAGAACAGTTATTCTGACTGCCAGAAAAATCAAAGGAACCTTGCAGTAGAGATCCTGGATGTAGATTACTTTAAACAGTTTAATGATAATTACGGACATCAGGAGGGAGACAATATCCTGGTTAAAGTGGCCGCAGCAATCCGCTCTCTGGAGCGGCACAGGGGAGTATATACCGGTCGTTACGGCGGTGATGAGTTCATCATTATCTATGTGGATCGTACATATGACGAGGTGGTAGAATTCGCCCAGGAGCTGAAGGATTCTGTGGAGAAAATGAAGATCGATCATGAATACTCCCTGATCAGTGACAGGATCACGTTAAGTCAGGGTGTGTATTATGGAGTTCCGGGTGAAGATTATCGATTCTGGGATTTTCTGCATGCAGCGGATCAGGCATTATACGAAGTGAAAAAAGCGGGACGAAATGATTTTTGCGTTTCAACAAAACTTTCGAAAGAACGATCATAACGAGCAACATCAGTGGGAAAGGAGTGTGTGAACGGGTTGGATTCAACCCATTCATACTGTTGAATTATGGTTTTTAGCAGTACAGCGTTTTTATTCTTTTTTCTCCCGGTTACCCTGATCTTCTATTATTGTTGTCCTCAAAAATGGAAAAATCTATTGCTGGTGATCGCCAGCCTGATTTTTTATGCATGGGGTGAACCGGTATATATTTTAATCATGTTATTTTCCACAATCTTTGATTATATCAACGGAAGACTGATCGGAGTGTTCCGGGAACAGGGAAAGCAGAAAGCAGCCAAAGGGGTGTTGCTTCTTTCTGTTGTGGGAAATTTGGGAATCCTTTGTTTCTTTAAATATACAAATTTAGTGCTGGATACGGTACACTCCCTGACGGGGATGATCGTACCGGCTTTATCCATTGCATTGCCCATAGGCATTTCTTTTTATACTTTTCAGACCATGTCATACACCATTGATGTATATCGTGGTGAGGTAAAACCCCAGAAAAACATCATTGCATTTGCAACTTACGTAACCTGCTTTCCGCAGTTGGTGGCTGGCCCCATCGTGCGCTACATTGATCTGGAAACGCAATTACTTGACCGCAGGGTGAATATAGAAGATGTAACCCAGGGTGTTCGCAGGTTCTGCCGCGGTATGTGTAAAAAAGTGTTGTTAGCCAACAGTGCAGGTGCTATCTGGGAAATGGTCCATGCCATGAATCCGGCCACTATGCCGGTGCTGACCGCCTGGTTAGGAGCTATCTGTTATACCTTTCAGATTTATTTTGACTTCTCCGGCTATTCGGACATGGCTATAGGACTTGGAAAAATGTTTGGTTTTACGTTTCCGGAGAACTTCAACCTTCCCTATATTGCCAAAAGTATTACGGAGTTCTGGCGCCGTTGGCACATCAGTTTGAGCACCTGGTTTAAAGAGTATGTGTATATTCCATTAGGCGGAAACCGAAAGGGAAAATACCGTCAGATGTTAAACCTGATGATCGTGTGGGCCTTAACGGGATTCTGGCACGGTGCAGCGTATAACTTCCTGCTATGGGGTATTTATTATGGAATCTTACTGATCCTGGAAAAGTTTTTCCTGCAAAAATATCTGGACAAAGCTCCCGGTATCCTGCAGCATGTTTATACCATGTTCTTTGTGATCCTGGGCTGGGTATTGTTTGCCTGTGAAGATTTCCGGGGACTGTTTCAATATATCGGTGCGATGTTTACCGGAAATAAGGCAGGGTTTGCCAATGCAGAAAGCTTCTATCTGCTACGCTCCCACCTTATTTTGCTGGTGATCTGCACCCTGTTTTCGGGTTCGTTACCGGGAAAATTGTTTTCGAAACTGGAGGGTAACAGACAATGGATCAGCGATCTCTTACTGTTTTTGGGATTTGCCGTTTCCATCTGTTTCATTGTGGGATCCTCTTATAATCCGTTTTTATATTTCAGGTTCTAAGGAGGAGTGGATATGAAGAAAAGAAATTATATCTTGCCTGTATGCTTTTTCCTGTGTCTGATCCTGGGATTTGTTAGTTATTTTGTAAGTCAGCAAAGGGAGTTTTCCGCAGACGAGAACCGTTATCTGACCATGCGGCCGAAGTTTCATTTAGATACACTGTTAAGCGGAGAGTTTACAGAGCAGATGGATAGTTATGCATCGGATCAGTTTGTGTTACGCAGTGCCGCCATTACGGTGAAAACCCAGATTCAGAAGCTTGCCGGGGTGAAAGACAGCAATGGTGTATATTTTGGCAAGGATGGGTGTCTGATGTTAAAGAAAAGCCCTTCGGAATTTGACGGAACACGTTTTGGTAAAAACTTAAGTGCCGTTAAGGCATTTGCAGATATGCATGAATCTATGCCCATAAAGGTCATGCTGGTTCCTACGGCATCCTATGTCTGGTCAGAGAAACTGCCTTCCGGGGCATCCGATTACGATCAGGCAGATGTTTTGGAACAGGCGGCCAAAGAGTTCTCTGAATCTTCCAATGTGGAAATGGTGGATGTAGCAGGACAGTTACTTGCCCATAAAGACGAGGATCTATATTACCGGACAGATCATCACTGGACCAGCCTGGGTGCTTATTACGGTTATCTGGCCTTATGTGAAAGCGAGGGCTGGCAGCAGCCGGTTTATCAGTCAGAGGTAGTGACAGAGTCCTTTTACGGAACCCTGTATTCCAAGGTGCTGGCAGCAGGAACGAAACCGGATCGCATTGAGCGTTACACCGGTGGCGGGGATGTAAAAGAAGTGTCCCATGGGTTTGGAAAAACTGTTACGGATACCATTTACGAAGAATCTAAGCTGAAGGAAAAAGATAAATACCAGTATTTTCTGGGCGGAAATGATAGTGAAGTCACGATCCGCACCAAGGTGAAAAACGGACGGCATTTGCTGCTTATCAAAGATTCCTACGCCAACTGCTTTGTACCGTATCTGACCAGCGAATATGAGACGATTCATCTTATTGATTTAAGGTATTTTAGTGAGAATCTGTCAGCTTATATGGAGCGTGAAGGAATTACAGAAACATTATTTTTGTATAATCTTAATAATTTTGACGAGGATTCTTCCCTGATCAAGGTAAGAATGCCATAAAAAATAGTTATTTTTGGTAAAAAACACAAGCACGGCATCTTGAAATGTCGTGCTTGTTTGCCGTAAAATGGTAAAGTATATATGGATTATTTTATTCTGCAGCACCTAGGAGCGCAGAATGGAAAATAAAAGAAAAAGGAGAAAAACAAAATGAAAAAACCAAGTGTTAACAAGGCAGTAAAAATGCTGGTTGCCATACTTACCACAGCCGCATTATTACTGACCGGTGCACAGCCTGCTCTTGCATGCTGTGGATTCTATGTAGGTAGTGAGAATACCACCAATGGCTCTACCTATTATGGAAGAAGTGAGGATATCGGTCGTCAGTGGCCGAAGATCTTCGAAGTACGCGAAGCAGCAGATCATGCAGACGGAGAAATGTATACCGATGTTTACGGATTTTCCTGTCCGTATCCGGCACATACCTTACGTTACACTGTTGCCAGAGACTCTGTTGACGGTGGCGAAGGCGGTGATCTGGGCCTGGCTTATGCCGAGGTAGGTATGAACGAAAAAGGCGTGGCAATGTCTGCTACCGTATCTACTTACTATAACAAAAAAGTAGAAGCTGTTGATCCGGTTGTATCTACAGGTTTATGTGAGATTTCCCTGGGAACCATGATCCTGCAGGAAGCAACTACAGCAAAAGAGGGAATTGAGATTGTTGCAGGACTGGTAGATAAATACGGCGCCGGAGAGTGCAATGCGATTTATATTGGTGATGCTACTGAAGTGTGGTACATGGAGATCGTATCCGGACATGAATATGTAGCAATTAAACTTCCAACTAATAAGGCATCGGTTGTACCTAACTTTATGATGACCGATCAGATCGATGTAACAGCATCTAATGTTATTGCATCCAAAGGCTTAATTTCAACAGCCAAGGCAGGAAACTTCTATTATACGGAAACACCGGAAAATGAAAATTCCATCCATGTTGCAAAATCCTATTCAGACGGATACGGAGCACATAGTTCTTACCGTGCATGGCAGGGAATCAACTACTTGAATTCTGAGGTAGCAAAGGATATCAATCCGGTTCCGACATCAGAATACTCTTCTTTCCTGCCAAATGCAGTAGAAGATTCCGCACCGGGACCATTCCCACTGTTATTTGATATGACTAAGAAGATCAGTCTGAAGGATGCATTAAACTTCCTTTCCGAAAGAGGAGTGGGAACAGCATACGATTCCACAAAAGATGAATCATCCAAGACCGGAATCTATCCGATTGGAAATATCAATCAGGCAGAGTGCCATGTGTTTGAGCAGAAGGCTGATATGCCGGCGGATCTGACAACTGTACAGTGGCTGGCTATGGGATGCAGTGAGTTTTCTGTTTATATCCCAAGCTATGCAAACCTGATCACAGATACTGACGAAAGTTGCAAAGTAGACAATTTAAGCTATACCGAAAACTCTTTATACTGGACATTTGATCAGATCACAACACTTAGTGCTGCAAATAGAGAAGAAGTAGCATCCGTTGTAAATGCATATTTCTCTTCCGTTCAGGACGATATCATTGTTCAGCAGGGCGTTCTGGAAAGCGCTTTGGTAAATTACTACAACAAGGGACAGAAGAAAACTGCCGCTGCCTGGGCAACTAAGATCAATGAACGTATGACAGAGCAGGTACTGGATGAAGCAGAATATGTTCTGGATTCTTTAGAGAAGTACATTGCAGGAGGAAAGAAGGGTACCTTCACCCTGGCAGGAAGAGACAGTTGTGTAAAAGTAACCTACAACGCAAACGGCGGTTCTGTAGAAGATGCTTATACTTATGTAACTACCGGTACTAGTGTAGAGAATCTTGCACAGCCTACCAGAGCAGGATATACCTTTGATGGCTGGTATACTACAAAGAATGGCGGAAAGAAGATCTATACCACCACCAAGACCAACAATGATGTAACCTATTACGCTCATTGGAAGAAAGTAACCGTATCCAAACCAACTGATGTAAAACTGACTGCAGCAAAGAAGGCCATTAAGGTAAGCTATAATAAGGTCAGCGGAGCAAAAGGATATGAGATCCGTTACTCTACTTCCAGCAAGATGACATCTGCAAAAACCGTTTCTGCAACCGGAACCAAGACCATTTCCGGTTTGAAAGCAGGACAGAAATACTATGTTCAGGTTCGTGCTTATAAGTTAGATTCCACCGGAAACAAAGTATACAGCAGCTGGTCAAGTGCAAAGAGCTGCAAGACCAAATAGGTGTTGTCGATAATAAAAGAATAGAAATGTGACTTGCTCACATACAAAGCATCTGTGTTTTGATAGGATACTATTAGAACACAGATGTTTTTATTATGAAGAAAGGAATGTATCTATGAAAAAAGCATATGTTGAGAAGGATCGCTGCGTTGCCTGTGGGGAATGTGCGAACCATTGTCCGCGGGGTGCCGTGGCCGTATATAAGGGTTGTTTTGCAAAGGTTGAGGAAGATGTCTGCGTAGGTTGCGGACTGTGTGCAAGAGTTTGTCCGGCAGGCTGCATTACAGTTAGGGAAAAGGAGGAAGAGACGAATGAATAAGCAAAAACATTGGTATCAATATATGTGGATCTGGTCCATCGTCTATTTCGCGCTGGGTTTTTTTAATATCCTGTTTGCCTGGCTGGGACTGATTGATTTCATTCTTCCGCTGCTGATCGCTCTTGTGGGCGGAAACAAGTGGTTTTGTAACCAGTTTTGTGGAAGAGGACAGTTATTTGCCCTGTTGGGTGGAAAAATGAAATGTTCCAGAAATAAACCTACTCCACGGTGGATGACCTCCAAATGGTTCCGTTATGGTTTCCTGGTGTTTTTCCTGACTATGTTTGGAAATATGGTATTTCAGACCTATCTGGTGGCATCAGAGGCGAGAAACTTAGGTCAGGCTATCCAGTTATTCTGGACCTTCAAGGTGCCCTGGAGTTTTGCTTATACCGGCGGACTGGTGCCGGAGTGGGTAGCGCAGTTTAGTTTTGGATTCTATAGTCTGATGCTGACGTCCACTTTAATCGGACTCATTGTAATGGTACTTTATAAACCAAGAACCTGGTGTACCTTCTGCCCCATGGGAACCATGACCCAGGGAATCTGCAAAGCGAAGGATCAGGAAGTGCCGGTGACTCAGGTTCGAATCCCTACCTGAGGGGCTGGTTGTCCACGATAGGTTATCGTGAAGGAAAGATTTTCAGGTTATACCTTAAAAACATGCAGAAAAACAGAAGTTTTTCTGCATGTTTTTATTTTAGAGATAATGGCATGTATTTCCAATTAAGAAATATTATGATATTATTAATATTGAGTATTTTTTAACAATCACATGACAAAATAAGTATATTTGACTTGATGTGTGATTCCATGAAAAATAGAAGACAAGGAGAACAAACTATGAAGAACAAAATATTAGCCATAATACTATGCATCTGCTATATGTTTTTAACGAACATTGTATGTGAAATGCAGCCACTTTTGGGAAATTCCTTTAATATGTCCGGTTTAGGAGATTACTTTTACAAAGCATTTACCATAGTCCTGTCGGCAATTGGTTTATGGGTAGTATATAAAGAGTTTCGGGATAAATAGTGAAAAGAAAGACATGCATATCTTGCCTATGTGACAGATCATTATCTTTATTTTGGTTTTGAGAAAGGTGCAATGGAAGCCACCAAAATTTCCGAAGGGCCGGTCATGCCGACGCATGAATAAAGGGTGTAATAAATCGAGAGAAAAACATAAAAAAAGTGAAAATTATGCTTATATGATGTGAAAATTGTGTAATCTTCGCATCTTTTCATCGCATATTTTGTTGGTTCATGATATAATGAGCGCAATCGAGAAAGAAGCAAGCTTGCTTGCTTTTGGCGAGTGGCGAAATTAGTGAACTATGCTCACGATATACTTAATGTTAAGTTATGTGTAATTGCAAACGACTATAGATTTGCCTTGGTTAAGGGAGGTACCAATGAACCAGTTAGTTTTTACCAATGAATTATGCGTGGGATGTAACCGTTGTATCAGCGCCTGTAGTTGTCCGGGAGCGAATATGGCTCGAAATGAGGATGGAAACAATGTGATCGATGTCAATCCGGACCGGTGCGTGGGCTGCGGTGCCTGTTTTGATGTGTGCGAGCATCAGGCGAGAGAATATACGGATGATACGGAGCGCTTTTTCGCAGATCTTAAGAAGGGTGAGAAGATCTCCATTATTGTGGCACCGGCATTCAAGGCAAATTACTACAGGGAGTACGAATCTGTACTGGGAGGCTTGAAAGCACTGGGTGTGAACCGTATCTTAAGTGTTTCTTTCGGTGCGGATATTACCACATGGGGTTACATTAATTACATACAACAGCATGATTTTTACGGAGCAATCTCCCAGCCTTGTCCGGCGGTAGTGGATTATATTGAAAAATATATTCCGGAGCTTTTACCGAAGCTGATGCCGGTACAAAGTCCTATGATGTGTGCGGCAATCTATGCCAAGAAGTATATGGGTCTGTCAGATAAAATCGCATTTATCAGTCCCTGTATGGCAAAGAAGACCGAGATACAGAATCCGGAGAATCATAAATATGTGGAGTATAACGTTACCTTCAGTCATCTGATGAAATATGTACGGGAAAATAATATAAAGGGTGCCCCGATCTCCGATGAGATCGAGTATGGCCTTGGCTCCATTTACCCAATGCCGGGAGGTTTAAAGGAAAATGTGTACTGGCTATTGGGTGAGGATGTGCTGATCCGCCAGATGGAAGGCGAAAAGCATATGTATGAATACCTGGAGCATAATAAAGACCGAATCCGGAAGGGAGAACTGCCCTACCTGTTTATCGATGCCCTGAACTGCAGCGGAGGATGTCTGTACGGAACGGCAGTGGAAGAGGATATTGCAAAAACAGAAGATCCCTATGTTGCAATCGGTAAGATCAGACAGGAGAGCAAGAAGGATCGCGGAAAAACCGCATGGGTGAGGAAAATGACTCCTCAGCAGCGGATGAAGAAGCTGAATGAAAGCTTTAAAGAACTGGATCTCAACGATTTTATCCGCCATTATACAGATAAAAGCGCAAACTGCAAAATGAAAGAGCCAACGGAAAGCCAGTTGCAGGAAGTGTTCCTGGAGATGAAGAAGGATACCCCGGAAAGCCGGCATATTGATTGTGGTGGTTGTGGCTATTCCAGCTGTAAAGAGATGGCACGATCCATTTTTAACGGATTTAATTACAAGGATAACTGTGTACATTATATCAAAGATATGGCTTTGGAAGAAAAAGCACATAACATTCAGCTTTTGCAGGATGTGGAAGAAATGAATGCTCGTGAAAAAGAGAAACAGGAGAGGCTTTCTTCCAACATTGAAGAGCAGTTTTCTTCTCTGAATGCTACGGTTGCAGGTATGAAAGAGGATTGTGCAGCCAATGCAGATGAGAGTGCACGGATTTCCGAAGCGATGTCAGAGGTTCGGGAGTTTACGGATAATCTTGGTCAGGCATTGCACAGGATCAAGGAGTATCTGAGCAATCTGGAGAAGAACAATGAAGATGTTATTAACATTGCCAACCAGACCAATCTGTTAGCCCTGAATGCTTCCATTGAGGCTGCCCGGGCAGGTGAAGCAGGAAAAGGATTTGCAGTCGTTGCAGATCAGATTAAGACCCTGGCGGAAAGTTCCAAGGATACGGTGAATGAAAGCAATCAGACCAAAGAAGACATTGGAACGGCGATTAATTTCTTACAGCAGCACGCAGGGGAACTGACGGGAATCATCCAGACTGTGGAAGAACAGATTCAGAGCCTGGCATCTTCATCAGACAAGATCGTGGAAGCAACGGAAAAAGTTGCTGATGTTACGGAGACGGTGCAGGAGAAGCTGGGTGAGTTGGTGAATGCGGAGTAACCAACGGAACTTTTTGAATTTGTTTCTTGACATTTTCAAAATCCACCGATATAATAACCTTCGTTGAAAAATGAATAACGCATAAACGACACAAGTAGTGCTAAGCACGTAAATCTGATCACGGTACACAACTCAGAACAGCGGCTTAGCCCTGCTTGTTTTTTTGTGCCAAAAGGAGGAAATATAATGCCAAAAAACAAATTTCAGCAAATGATCTTTGCATTTCTAACTGTACTTGTAACTGTTCATGCGTATGTGTTCTATAGCCTTTATGTGGTGAATGGAACCTATTTTGCATCTATTCCCGGAGCAACCGGTGTGTTGGACGGGATCCGGCTTAATGGCGGAGTTATGATGCTGGGAGACTTATATCCCATCTGGGCAGTAGTATTGCTGGAATTCTGTCTTGCCTATCTGTTGGAGTGTACCATAGGAAGCTCATGCTCTTTTAAATTGGCGAGCAAGATGTTTGATCCGGAAAAAACGCATCCGGTAATATTTGAAACAGCCATCATTTGTGCAACGGTAGCTATTATGTGCCCAGCCATGAGTTTTCTGGCTGCGATCATCTATTATCCCTACTATGCGGGATTTAATGTGTTGACGCTTCTTGCAAACTGGATCAGGCTGGTGTGCCTGAATTTTCCGTTTGCATTTTTCTCACAGATATTCTTCATCCAGCCGCTGATTCGTACTGTATTCAAATTTCTGTTTGTGCGACAAACGGAAGAAGAAACCGAAGCGATGGAATATTAATCCATGCCAGCTCGAATTCGCTACGCTTCTTCTCGCTGTCGGGCTGTCGCCCTATAAAATGGCAAAAACAGACGCCCTTACAAGTAAAACTTGCAGGGCGTTATTTTTACCATTTTGCATGGCTTGTAGCTTACGCAAAGTATCTCTTTAAGAATCCCTCTAATGCCTTTCCGTGTCTAGCCTCATCCCTAGCCATCTCATGAACGGTATCATGGATTGCATCCAGGTTGTTTTTCTTAGCACAGGTAGCAAGGTCAACCTTTCCTGCGGTAGCACCGAACTCGCAGTCAACTCTCCATTTCAGGTTATCTTTGGTGGTAGCTTTCATGTTCGGCTCAAGGTCAGAACCTAACAGCTCTGCGAATTTAGCGGCATGTTCTGCTTCTTCGAAAGCAGCTTTCTCCCAGTAAAGACCGATTTCCGGATATCCTTCACGATGAGCTACACGAGCCATGCAAAGATACATACCAACTTCTGAGCACTCACCTTCAAAGTTCGCTTTTAACTGATCAAAGATATATTTCTTATCTTCTTCGCTGATGTCAGGGTTATTCTTTACAGTTTTGCCGTAGATACCAAACTCATGCTCTGCTGCAAGCTTGATCTCGCCTTCAACCTTGTTGAATTTGTCGCCGCTTACGTGACATACCGGACATTCAGCTGGTGGATTGTCTCCTTCATAAACATAACCGCAAACACTACATACATACTTAGCCATAATAATAATCTCCTTTTCTTTTTCATAATTTACTTGCGTGCATTTTCTTTCGCCAGGCAGTCCGGGCACAGGCCATAATAACTGGTCACATGTCCCGTGATCTTACCGGGAAAAGACTCCTGCATAATTGTATCTTTATCTGCATCATCTTCAGAACTTGGAAGGTCTAAAATGGCATTACAGTCTGTACAGAAAAAGTGAATATGCGGAGCAACATTTCCGTCGAAGCGGTCAGATCCGGTGGTACCGGGCACCTTGGTGATCTCTCCCAGTTCAGTTAACAGGTTCAGATTCCGGTAAACGGTGGCAAGACTAATATTAGGATAGGTTGCCTTTAACATCTGATACACTGTTTCGGCACTGGGGTGGCTCTTGGTTTCCATCAGGACTGCGCGAATGGCTTCTCTTTGTTTACTATTCTTCAGCACCTTCACACCTCACTTCCAAAAGTGATAATGATTACTGTTTTAATATACTTTAAACAATGTCCTTTGTCAACAAGTAATTCGAAAATTAATCATTTTTTCACAAATAATGGAAAATGCTGGGAGGAGTTCCTTTATTTTACTCCAAATAAAAACACTCCTGATATATATCATATCAAGAGCGTCCTTTATATATGTAACTATATTGTAAATGATCCCGTCGGATCCCTTGTACCTCCACACATTCATAGGCCGTTCCTTCCAGTACGAACCCAACCCGGGAGAGTAGTGTTTGGGAAGGGCGGTTTTCCGGCAGGACATAAGCTTCTACCCGTTGTATTCCCATCACCGGACAGACGATCTCAATCGCTGCTTTTACACTTTCTGTGCCATAACCCTTATGCCAGTATTCCGGTAAAAGTTTGTAACCCACCATGATGCTATGAAAGGGAGCAGTTTTATAGAAGGAAAAAGAGACTGTTCCAATTAACTTTTCCGGGCGATCTTTTAAAGACACCCAGAATCGTACGCCGTTTTTTTGTAAGGCCATATCGTATTCGGCGTGCAGGATTTTCCTTTGGGTGGAGTGGGTATAAAAGTCAGCCGGCTTGGAACTTTCATATCGGTCAAATTCCGGGGCACCCTTATTTAAAAATTCCAGCACCGCGTCCACACTGCGTTCATCCAGTATTTTTAAGATCAGTCGGTCTGTGCGGTAGGAACTGCGAAATCTGTTGTCTGTAAAAATCATCCGTCTACTCCTCGTAGTTCTACTGCCGGTACGTAAGGCAGCAAACACTGTTGTATTTCCTGAAGCTCTTCCTTTGAATATGCTGTAAAGCCCGGTGAGATCACCCGTTCACTGTCCTGATAGGATTGTAAAAAGTAAGCATCGGCTCCCTGGATCCACTTTCCGATCTCAACGAAATCTTCTTTGGTATGAAGCTGCCGTACAACTGTGGTCCGAAATTCAAAGGGAATGGTTTTTTGTAGTAAAAGTTCGATGGAACGGTTGATGTTCGTTATATCCGGATGGGCAATGCCACAGCTCATGGCATATTTTTCCGGACAATTTTTAATGTCCATGGCTACATAATCCAGAAGATGTTCGTCAAGGAGTTCTTCTAAAACTTCCGACCGGTAGCCGTTGGTATCTAATTTTACTAAAAATCCCATATCCCGGATCTTCAGGATAAAATCTTTTAAATCAGCCTGTAACGTGGGCTCGCCGCCGGTGATGCACACACCCTCAATGATAGAACGCCGTTTTTCCAAAGTTTGAAGTACGTCTTCTTCCGGAATAAGCGGAACATCTGTCGGATGTAGCACCAGATCCCCATTTTGACAAAAGGGGCAGCGGAAGTTACAGCTTCCGGTAAAAACAGTGGATGCCACATGCTTTGGGTAATCCAGTAAGGTTGTTTTGGCAAATCCGTGTATCTGCATGATATCTCCATCTTTCTAATGTAAAATATATCCCCGTTAGGGGGTAAAATATGATATAACTACAGTATAGCATTTTTTAGGAAAAAGTACAGTTGGTGAATCTATGGAAGAATCAGTAAAATATATGAAAGCTGCCATCCGGCAGGCAAAAAAAGCATATGCTTTAAAAGAAGTGCCCATTGGCTGTGTCATTGTACGTGACGGCAAGATCATTGCGAGAGGTTATAATCGACGCAACACCGATAAGTCTACCTTATCTCATGCGGAAATTATCGCCATACGCAAAGCCAGTAAGAAAGTGGGAGACTGGCGACTGGAAGGTTGCACTATGTATGTAACATTAGAGCCTTGCCAGATGTGTGCGGGAGCCATTGTGCAGGCCCGGATGGATGAAGTGGTCATTGGCTGCATGAATGCCAAGGCAGGCAGTGCGGGCTCCGTGATTAATTTATTGGATATGAAGGCGTTTAACCATCAGGTGAAGATCACCAAAGGTGTGTTGGAGGAAGAGTGCTCTTCCATGTTAAGCACGTTTTTCCGTGAGTTGCGGCAGTGGAAGAAAGCGGAGAAAGAGCGCTGCGTTGAAAGTAATTTTCCGTCTTGAAAGTTTGAATATGGAATGATATAATTTGATATACAAATATTATAGTTCATAAAATATATATTATATTTCAGCGAGGGAATATGTCATTCACTGAGAAGAAAAGAGAAGAAATCAAAAAATATATATTAAGAGAAATTGCCCGGGAGGATGGAGCTGTGCTGGAGAAAACCATGGACAGCTTTGGAATCTCCGTTACCACCGTAAAGCGTTATCTCAAAGAGGCCTTGGATAGCGGCATGATTGAATGTGTGGAAGGAAAAGAGTGCCCTTATCGTCTGACTCAGAGAGAGTACCGGGCTACGGTTTCACTGGGGGATGGTGTGCCGGAGGAAGATGTTCTGTATCAGCAGCACATTGCCCCGTATCTTACTGACTGTAATGAAAAAGCGCGTGTGATATGGCAGTATTGCGGTGCAGAAATTCTGAATAACGCCATTGAGCATTCCCGGGGAACAAGGATCGGAATTGTTGTGCGGTGTAACGCATTGAATACATCAGTAGTAATCTCGGATGATGGGGTTGGAGTTTTTTCCACCTTGATGGAATACATGGCGGACAATGGTTG
Source organism: Lachnospiraceae bacterium (assembly GCA_051878875.1). Taxonomy (GTDB): domain Bacteria; phylum Bacillota; class Clostridia; order Lachnospirales; family Lachnospiraceae; genus XBB1006. The sequence goes on from JBJEKY010000153.1 coordinate 19,164, forward strand.
GGAAAATCCGCGGGCCGAAGACGCGCTGGTGGAGTTATACAAAGGTAAAATTACCTGTGACAGCAGGAATCATTCCGGAGAGGGAATTTTCTTCTCGTCAAAAATGATGGATTTTTTTGTATTATGGTCGGATTCGCTGATTTTGAAGTGGGGCTGTCAGGATGAACCGGAAGTTGTGCGGTCGCATTTGGCTGCTTATGCAGCAAGAATATGGAAGGAGAGAACCATGGTTATGATGACATTAGAAAACGAAACCGAGCGAGAAGCAGGAAAAGTTTTTGATGCCTATGCGGATGTGGACGAGGGATTCATGAGAACACGGATACCGGTAAAAGAAGCCTGCATTACGGGTGAGCCTGTAGCCCGCTCTCAGGCAAGGCGGATCTGTCATCGCCTGGAAGAATTTCGTGAGGTGATATTGGATTTCTCTGATGTAACCATGATGGGACAGGGATTTGCCGATGAAATATTCCGGGTTTATGCCACAGATCATCCTGATGTTTTACTTCGGCCCATCAATATGATATCGCAGGTGGAGCGGATGATACGGCATGTAGGACGAGGAAAATCTGCGGAGAATATTGTAATATAAGATGGAGACCTAAGTTACTGTTACATTGACAAGAATGCCAAAACAAGTTATACTAGTTGAGCATGTCATCAATTGTGCGTTTCGGCGCGCATTGATATAAAATTTCCGTGCAGCCGGGGGATTAGCGGCCCCCTGTACTTACATCGCTATAGTGAGGGTGATATCCCGCCCCGGGTTGTAAGGTGCAAAGCTGCCCTTAATAAGTGGTATTGACGTCCGGGTCTTACGCGACGGGAACCCCCGAACCGTGTCAGGTTGGGAACAAAGCAGCACTAAGGAGGACCTCCCGGGTGCCGTGAGGGTGCCTGGGCCGAGCTAACTGTTAAGGTAACGTATGCGTCGAGCAATTCAAAGCGGGATGCACGGATTTAAGTGAAAAATGACAACTAAAGATATACAAGGAATCCGGTGAGAATCCGGAGCAGTCACCTCTACTGTAACGTGGACGAGGCAGACGATCCAGTGAGACTGATCCCTCTGTGGGGTCACGATTGCGAAGGGTCTGCTGAGGAGGAAGCGAAGCCAGGATATTTGGAAAAAGCGTTCTCGGGATGAGAGAACTCTTTATTTTTGTTGTCTTTTTACGGAAAGGGATGTTTATGAACCCAAAGATCAGAAAACTCATTATCGCCGCCCTGGCAGTTTTGACACTGGCAGGCGTGGTGCTTACCACAACCATAAAACCGGCATCAGATCAAAGTGCCACGGGAAATCCGACCAGCCAGGAAACAGTTCTGGGGCAAACAGATCCGGAAGAAAATGCAGATTTGGATGACTCAAAAGATGGATTAACACAGGATGAATCAGACGCTCAGGCAGATGAAGCGGAGGACGAAGCCAATGCGACAGAGGAAGATTCCGACGGAAAAAGCGGGAAAGATACAAACAGCGATTCCGGGAAGACCGGTGCAGCAGTTTCAGGTTCCACGACCGGACAATCCGGTTCCACAGGATCGTCATCCGGCAGTACCGGTCAGGGCAGTTCTTTTGGTAGCAGCGCAGGTCAGAGCAGTTCCTCAAAGCAGGAAACCATTACCTGCACCATCACCATTGATTGTTCCCTTTTGACGGATGAATCGGTGTTACAGGGAACCGGCAACGAGAATAAGCAGCGTTACGTTCCTACCAATGGAAAAATCGCATACGGAAAGTCCGTAAAAGTAAAGAAAGGCAGTTCTGTCTATGATGTGTTGAAAAAGTTTTGCAGAGCCAATGATATCCAACTGGAGGCCAGTTTCACCGCAGGGTTGGATACTTATTATGTGGAAGGTATCAACCATCTGTATGAGTTTGACGGTGGAGAAGGCAGCGGTTGGGTGTATTTTGTCAACGGTCAGTCTCCCAATTATGGCGCATCAGATGTGGAAGTGAAAGACGGCGATAAGATTTCGTGGATGTATACCTTAGATTATGGAAATGATGTAACACCTTAAGGGGGCGAACCCATGTTTCAAAAATTGCATCCGGCAGTACAATTTACATATTTCGTAGTCGTGATCGGCCTGGGGATGTTCGTGCGAAATCCCCTGATTCAGGCAGAACTGCTGTTGCTTAGTCTGGCAGCGGAACAAGCTGTAAATAGCCATGCCGCAGGAGACAGCAGTAGCGGAAAATGTAAGAAAACGACCACGAAGAATCTGCACTATCCGGGATTCCTATTTGCAATAATCCTGTTTAGTGCATTGATCAATATGCTGACCTATCATGATGGTATCAGAGTTTTATTCTATATAAATGAGAATCCTATTACCGTAGAGGCAGGAATTTATGGTATGACCGTGGGATTGATGATCGCCACCACCCTAAGCTGGTTTCGGGTTTATCAAAAGGTATTGACCCAGGATAAATTCCTATACCTGTTCGGGCGCATTTCTCCTGCTTTTGCTATGACGGTTTCCATGGTATTCCGGTATATTCCGTTGTTGCAAAGGCGCATGGAAGAGATTAACCAGGCAGACCGGGCCATGGGAGCGTATCGGGATGATCTGCCGCTGATGAAAAAAATGAAGATAAAGACCAGGGAATTCTCGGTGCTCATAAGTTGGTCCTTAGAACAGTCCATTGAGATGTCCCAGGCCATGGAAGCCAGAGGCTATGGAGCCAAAAACCGCAGCAGTTATCATCGTTTCTTATTTTACCGACGGGATGGTGTGGTGTTGACAGGTCTGCTGGTTTTGGCAGCGATAGCGGTGATCTGTCTGGTTTTTGGATTTGGTAAGACCTACTTTTATCCGGAGTTTGCGTTTGCCACGTCCGGGGCGAAGCTGTTTATTTTAGCCATGACCATGTTGTTGTTGGGAGGATTACCTGTGTTACTTAAGGAGCGCAGCCTATGATCGAATATAGAAATTACAGTTTTACCTATGCAGGTTCTGAGCAACCGGTGTTACAGGATATCAACCTAACCTTGCGAGAGGGAGGGTTTTATCTTCTTTGTGGGCAATCCGGCTGTGGAAAAACAACGCTGTTATTACAGATGCTAAAAACTATGCGTCCTCATGGAACCTGTCGGGGAGAGATTTTATATCAGGGAAAATCCATTTCGGAAATGGATAAACTTACGGCGGCAACCCAGATTGGTTACGTGGGGCAGGATCCCGATGCCATGCTGGTAACCGACAAAGTGTGGCATGAGCTGGCCTTCGGATTGGAAAGCCTGGGTCTTAATCTAAATGAAATGAAGCGCAAAGTGGGAGAGATCGCCCAGTTTTTCGGTCTGGAAGATCGACTCTTACAGGATACGGCCACCCTTTCCGGAGGGCAAAAGCAACTGGTGGTGCTGGCAAGTGTTATGGCCATGCAGCCCAAGATTCTTCTGCTGGATGAGCCCACAGCCCAGTTAGATCCTCTGGCAGCTACAGAATTTTTACATACCATAAAACGATTGAACGAGGAACTGGGAACCACGGTGATCCTGTGCGAACACCGGCTGGAGGAGATTTTTTCCTTAAGTGATGAGGTAATCCTCATGTCCCGGGGAAGGATCGAGCAGATTGGAATACCCAAAGCGGTGGCAGAGTATCTATTGGAAAAAGGACAAAATGCACGACTTTATGAAGGTCTTCCTACTCCGGTGCGTATTGCCGGTGGTTTAGAGGGTCATGCGGGAGACTGCCCTATCAACCTCAAAGAAGGCCGCCTGTGGTTTGAGAATTTTTGGATACAGCATCCGGATTTTAAACAGCGGGTAAGCTTGCGGAAAGCAGAAAACTTCCAACAGGAAGCGAAGGTGCTGGAAGGACGGGAGTTGGAGTTTTCCTATGAGCCGGGAAAAGAGGTGCTGCGCAAAGCAAGCTTTTGCCTTCACGAAAAGGAGTGGTATTGCCTTATGGGAGGCAATGGTGCAGGAAAAAGCACACTCCTTAGCTTAATCGTGGGCAATGAGCAGGCTGCCTCCGGAAGTCTTTTTTACCAAGGTATTTCCTGCTCGAAAAAGCATCCGTTACCGTTAGGTTTTGGCGGGGTGGTGTTGCTTCCCCAGAATCCCAAGGCACTTTTTAGTGAGATTACTGTCCGGGAGGAGTTGGAAGTAATGGTAAAATCACCCTACCGGAATGCAGTAAAGCGGGGTGACGAGTCGGGCGCAGACAGAGCCGGCGATCCGGCAACCGAGGTGGATGCCATGCTTCAAACCATGGAATTAAGTGACGTCGCTATGCAACATCCTTATGATCTGTCCGGCGGGCAGCAGCAGAAACTGGCATTGGCGAAGTTGCTGCTGTTACAACCAAAGATACTTCTTTTAGATGAACCTACCAAGGGTATGGATCCGGGCTTTAAGCCGGAATTTGCCGCCCTTATTTCCGAGTTAAAAAATCAGGGAAAAGCCATTTTCATGGTTTCCCATGATGTGGAATTCGCAGCGGAATATGCCGATACCTGTGGATTATTATTTGACGGCGAAATTGTGGCACGGTCTCCGGCAGGAGAATTCTTTGCGGGAAACAATTTTTACACCACAGGAACTAATCGCATGGTGAGAAAGTATCTGCCAAAGGCAGTTACAGTGAAGGAGGTAACCGGATGTACTACGGATTAGGCAGTCTGGTAGTCCTGCTTCTTATCTGTTTTCTGTATCAAAGGCTGTTTCACCGGCAGAAAAAGTGGGCCAGGGAAGTGGTGATGACGGCGCTTTTAACGGCGTTGACAGTCATTGGAAATCTGCTGTCTTTTTCTGTTTTGCCACTTCAGATGGGCACCGGTCTGGTGATCATTACCGGGATCAGTTTTGGACCGGAGGCAGGATTCTTAGTGGGATCGCTGGCACGGTTACTTTGCAATTTTTTCCAGGGTCAGGGTCCCTGGACGCCTTGGGAGATGTTTGCCTGGGGACTTTTGGGGGCGATTGCGGGATATACCTTTCATAAAGTGGATATCGAAGCCATGCACAGCCGTCATTTTTCCGTGGTAGTAGGGCCTTTGGTGTGTGTAGGAGCTGCCGAGGTGGTGGCTTATCTATCTTATCTTCTGTTTCCGTTGGAAGGTGAGGCCACGTTTTTAGGATGGCGGCTTTATGTATTCGGTCTTCTTGGACTTGCGGCAGGCATGATCTTGCTGAAAAAACGTCTGCCGGTAGATGAGATCACCATTACAGTATTTACATTTTTTACAGTGTTTTTGATCTATGGTGGGATCATGAACCTGTGCGCTTTTTTTACCGGAGCGGGTTTTACCGGCAGAACCCTTAGCTGGGAGTCCTTGCGGCTATTATATGTCTCCGGTGCACCTTACGATTTTTGGCATGCTTTAAGGGCCTCTGTTGCCGTGTTCCTCTTGGGACCGGCGTTGATCCGGAAGCTTGAGCGTGTAAAAATAAAATATGGATTCTACCGGATCTGACGGTAGGAAAGGAGAAGAAATGAAGCAATTAAAGAAATTTGCAGCGGGTCTGCTGGCGGTAGTCATGCTTTTGACAACAGTAAGTCCTGCAGCCATGAATGCGGAAGCGTCCACCCGGGTTACGGTGACATTTTCCGTGGAAAAATTTGTATTAGGTCAGGGTTATGTGGTGGAACCTACCCGGCTGAGTGTTCCCAAGGGAGCTACAGCCGCTGAGGTTTTTGAAACCGTGATGAAGGAAGAAAACAAGACCTACAACGTGGATAAAACCTGGGGCTATTACGTAACCGGCATTGAGGACAAGGACCGCGGAGAGATCAAGGTAGCAGAGGCAGTGAAAAATGCCATTGCGGCTACCATTGACTGGCAGGGAAATCCGCTGACCCTTACCACCGTGGATGAAACTCCCGATGAATTAGGCTCCGGCGATTATTGTTCTTATGCAGGCTGGATGTTCAGCATCAATGACGTGTTCGGAGATGCTGCCATGAGTGATTGCGTAGTGGCAAACGGCGACGTGATCCGGATGCAGTTTTCCTTAAGTGGCGGAACGGATGTAAACAGCAAATACAGCTATGGAACACCGGTATATCCGGAACTGGCAGATCGCACCCAGGCCACCAGAGTGTACGGTTACCTCAACGAGCAGATCGATGCGGATGCAGAGTATCTTACCAAGGAGAATCTGGCAGAAGCTTATACTTCCGGATTACAGGTACTTACTGATTTAGAGAGCACCACCGCACAGGTTCAGGATGTATTGACTGCCCTGGGTGTCGAGGTAGAGGATCAGGAAACCCAGGTAGATGACGTAACCGTAAACAAAGTGACCAAAGTTACAGCTTCCAAGATCACCAGCGGCCGTAATAGTGCACTTGCTTACCTTAAGAAAAACATCAAGACCACCTATGGAAATGAATGGAATATTTTTACTCTGAAACGGGCAGGTGTAACAGGATGCAGCAGTATTTACAATAAGTATCTCACCAACCTGAAATCCACCCTGAAGAAGAATAAGGGTGCCCTGCCAAACGGCAAGCCTACAGACTATGCAAGAGTTTGTATCACTTTGACGGCGCTTGGTAAGAATCCGAAAAACTTCGGTGGCTATAACCTGATGAAAAAACTGGCAAACTATAATACCGTGACCAAACAGGGATTAAACGGCGCTGTATTTGTCTTGCTTGCACTGGATGCAGGAAAGTACAATATGCCGACGATCAGCAGTAGCAGTGCCCAGGCCACCAGAGTGAAATACGTGGATTTCATTTTATCCAAGCAGCTGTCGGATGGCGGTTTTGCATTCAGCGGAACCAAGGCAGATGCAGATATGACAGCCATGGTACTCACCAGTCTGGCTCCGTATTATAACAAATATAAGCGGGTGAAGACTGCGGTAGATAAAGCTGTCGAGGCATTATCCGAGATGCAGCAGTCCAATGGGTCTTTCTACAGCGGATCTTCCTGCAATGCGGAAAGCAATGCCCAGGTGATTGTGGCATTATCTACTCTGGGCATTAACCCAAGAACGGATAAACGGTTCGTGAAAAACGGCTTAAGCGTGGTGGATGCGCTTATGAGCTTCCAGACTTCTACCGGGGCTTTTAAGCATTTAAGTTCCGGTAAAGCGAATGCGCTGGCAACTACCCAAAGCACTTATGCACTGGTGGCATATAAGAGACTTACAGCGAAGAAAAACCCATTATTTCAGGTGAAATAATGCAAAAAAGGGAGACAACTCCGGAAAATGGAGCGGTCCCCCTTATTTTTATATATAGTTTTATTCTACGGTTACGGATTTTGCCAGGTTTCGTGGCTGATCCGGATTCAAGCCCTTGCCCACTGCGGTATAGTAAGCAATGAGCTGGAAGATGGTCACAGATTCAAACATGGTGAAGTCGTCATCCACCTCCGGCAGACTGATATGTACATCACAGATAGAGTTATCCGTAATACTTGCATCCTTACTGAGCAGGATCACGTAAGCTCCACGGGCTTTTACTTCCCGGATGTTGGAGATCACCTTGCTGTACACATGCTGCTGGCTTGCCACAGCGATCACCGGGACACCTTCGCTGATGAGAGCAATGGTTCCGTGTTTTAATTCTCCGGCGGCATAAGCCTCGGCATGAATATAGGAAATTTCTTTTAACTTCAGGGCACCTTCCATGGACAGGGTGTAGTCCAATCCTCTTCCGATGAAAAATGCATGATCTGCATTCAGCATCCGTCCGGTCAGGTCCTTGATATGGTCTGCCATCAGAAGGGTATTTTTGATGTTTTCCGGTACGTTTTCCAGAGACTTCACGAACCGGCGTACCGTTTCTTCATCCATTTTCTTCTGCATAAGTCCTAGTTTGGCGGTGAGCAGATAGAACATGGAGGTCTGTACGGTATATGCCTTGGTGCTGGCTACAGCGATTTCCGGACCTGCATGAGTATACAATACGTAGTTACTTTCTCTTGCAATGGAAGAACCTTTTACGTTCACCAGAGCAAGGGTTTTTTTGGTGTATTTATTAGCTAATCTTAAGGCTTCCAGGGTATCAATGGTCTCTCCGGACTGGGATACCACGATCACTACGGAATGTTCATTTAAGATAGGCTGTTCATAACGAAATTCAGAAGCAATGGCTACGTTTACCGGAAGACGAAGGTACTTCTGCAAAAGCGTTTTTCCCACCATTCCCGCATACATAGCGGTTCCGCAGGCTACCACGGTAATGTCGTGCACATCTTCAAAGAAGGAATCCGGTAAGCCGTCATCGCTAAAATCCGGTAAGCCGTCTTTGATCCGCGGAGTAATGGTACGGATAATCGCATCCGGCTGTTCATGGATCTCTTTTAACATAAAATAGGGATAACCGTCTTTTTGGGCAGCAGTTACATCCCAGTTGACTTCCATGTATTCCGGTTCCACGTGGTTACCTTCCATATCCTCCAACATGATGCCATCTTCCCGCACGGTCATGATGGTGTATTCCGGAACGATGAAATAGCGTTTGGTATGGTCAATGAAAGCGGTAAGATCTGATGCAATGAAGGAACCGTCTTTACAATGAGATGCCACCAGGGGACTAACGTTACGTACGCAATAGATGATGCCCGGTTTATCCACAAACATGATACAGAATGCGAAGGTTCCGTTTAACAGAGAAACCACCTTACGAATGGTAGCTGTTGGGTCTCCGTTATACAATTTGTTAAACAGGGCACAGGCAACCTCGGTATCGGTTTCTGAAAGCAGATCTTTGGAAAGATCGTACTGCTTGATCAGTTCATGGTAATTCTCGATAATGCCATTGTGGATCAGGGCAACGCTTCCACATTTGTGAGGATGAGCGTTGGCGTTGGTCACACCGCCATGGGTAGCCCAGCGCGTATGTCCCATACCACAGGTGGTATGGTTTTCTTCGCAGATCGCCCGAAGGTCATTTACCTTTCCTGCAGTTTTACGAATAGATATATTACGGGAATTTTCAGTGACATAGGCGATTCCTGCACTGTCGTATCCTCTGTATTCCAGTTTTGCAAGGCCATCCAGCAGGATGTCCTGTGCGGCCAAAGGGCCGGTATATCCAATGATTCCACACATAATGAAATTCTCCTCTTTTTTAAATACTATTCATTCTACCACAAAATAATCAGCAATACAAGAAAACTCCGGCGGTGCAGACGGCCGGAGTAACGTGTTTTTCACGGAAGGGTAACTTTGGTTTCCGTACCCGTCTATTGATCCAGCCATTCATACAGACACTCGAATAATTCCTTGGGTACAATGGGTTTGCCTAAGTGGGCATCCATACCCGCCTCAGTTGCTGCATCCTTATCTTCATCCAGGGTGTTGGCAGTCATGGCAATGATGGGAATACG
>JBJEKY010000153.1:28567-34080 GCA_051878875.1 Lachnospiraceae bacterium
CGGCATTGAGTTTTTCGATATCTACGCTGGAGCGGGATTCAACAGACTCTTTGGCAAGGGGCATGGTCAGGTGGATCAGGAAAATGGTTCCCTCATTCAAATGACTTTGTACCTCAATGGTTCCGCCCATGAGATCTACCATGTTTTTTACAATGGCAAGACCCAGCCCGGTTCCGGGACCGGAGGAGTCCGCAGGTCGTTGTTCCTGGGAAAACGGTTCAAACATGTGCTCCATGAATTCTTCGCTCATTCCGATACCGGTATCAGCTATCAGAAAATCCAGTTCTGTTTTGTTATCATGGATGCCGGTGCATTTAATCTCAAAAGTTATAGTTCCGCCTTCCGGCGTAAATTTCACAGCGTTAGACAGAAGGTTAAAGAAGATCTGATTAAAACGTACCCGGTCAGCCATGATAATTTCTTTTGCATTCGGTTCGTCAAAGATGAAATCAATGTTTTTCTGTTGACACAAGGGGGTGATCATGTTATGGATCAACTGGGAAAACTCCGTATAGGGATAAGGCTGGGGCCGGAGTTCGATGGCCCCGTTTTCAATTTTATCCATATCCAATACGTCATTAATAAGGCCCAGCAGAAGCTCACTGGAATTGGCGATCTGGCTTAGATAGAGATCTTTTTTCATGATCGAGGTTTCATCCATAGCCAGGGCTGTCAAACCGATAATAGCATTCATAGGGGTACGCAGATCATGGGAAGTCCGGGATAAAAAGTCAGACTTTGCAGCATTGGCTTTTTCCAACTCACGGTTTTTCTCAGATAGCATCTGGTTAGTGTTTTTCTCTAACTTGGTCAACTGTCGTTCAAAGAAGATCACACAATAGAGGATGATACCGGTAAGCACAGCAACGGCAAACAGGATAAAGAACCGGTTGTCGTGTAACCATTGTTTGAAAGTGATCTTTGCAGCAATACCGGCACTTGCCGTAAGCATGGCCTGCGTCTGGTCATCGCTGATGTTTCCGATGGTTTTATCCAATATATAAACAAGCTGAGGATTACAGGATTGGTTGATACCGATGCAGTATGAAATACTGCCTTCCGCCAGAGGTTGAAACTGGAAGGAGGTGTCGGTATGCTGCTGGGCCAGGCGCTGGTACAGATAGACGTTTACCAGAGCAGCATCAACTTTGTTGCTTTCCAAGTCTACCATGCAGTCATTCATATTTTTATAATATATTAATTCATATTCATCACTATTGGAGAGTGCGGGCATAACAAAGTGTCCGTTACGTACACCAATGGTTTTTACCGAATGACCTTTTTGGTACATAAGTCCCTGTTGGATCGTAATGAATGGTTGAGACGAGATTACATTCCGGTTATGGGCAAAATTATAGTTGTCAGGGAGTTGTAGCGTAATGTCTGCCTGACCGTTTTTCACAGCGTTAATGGCTGACGAATAGTTGTCATAATAGATCAGTCGGAAGGTAAGACCGGATTCTTCGGATAGCAGGTCCAGAAATTGAAATATGAATCCCTGGTAGTTATCGGAGCCATCCAGATAGGACATGGGATAAATATCAGGAGAAACAGCTACACGGACGATTCCGCAGCTATCGATAAACTTCTGTTCGCTTTTGGTGTAAGCAACGGGGTTTCTTGCTTTGGAACTGGAAATGTATTTTTTGGCAAGTTCACTGTTATAATCGCTATCAGAAGCCAAAATGGAAGCCATGGCGTCATTCAGTTCGATCCGCAGATCTTCCCGATCAGAAGCTACGGCAAAATAAAACGGCTGTTCCGGAAGCTGGAGCACAGTCCGGTAGTTGGAAAACTCGCCAATGTCACTAACGTAAGCATAATCTGCTTCACCATTATCCAAGGCTAGAAAACAGTCGGTCTGGGTATCATAGGTTTTGTAAGTTACCCGAATATTGTGGTGTTCGGCAATAGTATTAAGAAAAGCGGTGCGGAAACTGGAGGAAATGGTGGCAATAGTAGCACCGTCAAGATCACTGTAGTCACCAGCGATATAGGAAGCATTGGGATCGCAGGAAACCAGATACAGGCTGACACGACCGCTTTCATTGGCACTGAAATCATAAAGGTCACGGCGGGAGTCGGTTTTGGCGATATAACCCAGAATATCGATCTGCCCATCCTGAAGCATTTGCTCACAGGTGTCCCAGTCGGCGAAGACGAACTCATAGTTCCAGCGGGTATAAAGGGCTATTTTCTGCAAATACTCATAATTGTAACCGCTTAAATTGCCGGGAAGAGTGCCTTCCTGGATATCTTCCTGATAAAACCATCCCACACGGACTGTTTTACCGGTTGCATGGGCATAATTAGGGCATAATAGAGAAAATATGAACACAATCACGCAAAGAATTGTTAATATTTGGTAACAACGTTTCGGTAAAGCTCCTAAGAAGTTGCGCGTTTTCATCCAATATCCCCCATAATTCAGAAATAAGTCTACAATAATATTAAATTACAAAAATATTTCCCTGTCAATGCGTAGGAGAAAGAAAAGATGGGATTGTAAATTTTATGTAAAGTGTTATATAATGACAATGGTGAAAAGGCTTGTTTTTCGCCGGAGAAAGAATCATTAAAGCATACAGAATGAATTGAAAAGGGTAATGGTATGGGAATCACATCAATTTTATCACTGCTTTCAGGTGTAGCCCTGTTTTTGTTCGGAATGTCCCTGATGGGCGACGGGCTGAAGAAAGCAGCTGGAGCCAAACTGGAATTGATCTTGTACAAGCTGACCAGCACACCTATCAAAGGAGTCCTGCTGGGAGCTGCCGTAACGGCGATCATCCAGTCATCATCCGCAACCACAGTTATGGTTGTAGGTTTTGTAAACTCCGGTATGATGAAGGTAGCCCAGGCAATGGGTATCATCATGGGAGCGAATATCGGAACCAGTATCACAGGCTGGATCCTTTGTTTATCTTACATTGAAGGACAAGAGGGAATAGCGCAGTTACTGTCTACCGCAACGATTTCGGCGCTGGTGGCTATCATTGGTATCTTATTTAAAATGATACCGAAGAAGAACATCTACCGTACAGTGGGAGACATCATGCTGGGATTCTCTATTCTGATGATCGGAATGCAGACCATGAGCGGAGCCGTAGCACCGCTAAAGGAGAATCCGCATTTTACAAATCTGCTTACGATGTTCTCGAATCCGTTTATGGGTATCTTAGTGGGAATCGCTTTTACCGCGGTGATCCAAAGTGCATCAGCATCTATTGGTATTTTACAGGCATTGTCAGTAACAGGTGCCATTAGCTTTGCAACAGCCTTTCCTATTACCATGGGTATCGGTGTAGGTGCAGCCTGCCCGGTTCTGTTATCTTCTATAGGAACAAATAAAAACGGAAAAAGAACAGCGCTGATCTATCTGATCAATGACCTGTTTGGAATGATCTTCTGGTCTATCGCTTTTTACACGGTGAATGCATTTGTTCATTTCAGTTTCATGGATATGACCATGTCACCGATCGGGATTGCTATCATGAATACGGTTTTCCGTGTTGCTACGGTATGTATTCTGTTCCCATTCATCAAGTGGATCGAGAAGCTGGTATTTAAGCTGGTGAAGGATTCTGATGAAGAAAAGCAGGATCAGGCAGATTTCGATCTGTTGGAAGAGCGTTTCTTAGAATATCCGGCGCTGGCCATCGGACAGAGCCATACGGCCATCAATGGTATGGCAAATCAGGCAAGGAAAAATATCGTGCGTGCTATAGATCTTTTGGATGATTACACTGACGATAAATATGCCAAGATCCAGGAAAAAGAGAATCTGATCGATAAATACGAGGACAAGCTGGGTACTTATCTGATGAAGATCAGTGGGCAGAATATGAATGAGCAGCAAAGTAAGCTGGCCAGTGTATTCCTTCATACCATTGGAGATTTTGAACGTTTGGGAGACCACGCAGTTAACATTTCCAAATCTGCCAATGAATTAAGTGAAAAGAGACTGCAGTTTTCCGGTGAAGCACTTAGTGAACTCAATAAATTGCGTGAAGCTGTAGTGGAACTTTTAAATATGACAGTGGATGCATTCTGTACAGACGATACGGAGACTGCCACTAAGGTGGAGCCGCTTAGAAGTCTGATCCACGGAATGTGTAACGAAATGAAATCCCGTCATATTTCCCGTTTGCGTACGGGAGTGTGCGAAATGAAGCAGAGTTTTGCGTTCAACAATCTTTTGACGGATTTCGAGCGAATCGCGGCACATTGTTCTAACATTGCCGTAGCCATGTTAGAGACAGCCGGAACGGATTTCAGTACTCATAAGTATCTGCGTAATGTTAAGAAGTTGAACCCGCAGGAGTATTATCGTCTTTACAGCGAATATGAAGAGCGGTTCGGGATCAACGAAGCAGAAGAAACAGAAGAATAAATAAAAGTATGGGCTGCTCCTTGTGTGGGGCGGCCTTTTTCAAACGGGGAGAAAATCATGAGTATTCTAAACAACTATTTGACAGCAGAACAAAGTGCGGAATTAAATTATTATCTTACAGGGGATGGGGAATCTTTCTGCCGAGAAAAATTAAGATTGCGTCAGGAGTTTGCGAAAGAAGTGTCAGGGGACGTTTTTTCAAGCATTCCCAAGACAAAGTATAATGATGTACTCCGCTATGTTGGGGACAGCGATCTAAAAAACAGGATCGAGCAGATGGAGAAGGAATTCCGTCCCATCCGCAAAACGGTAGAGAAAAGCGAATACGAAAACAGGTTGCGAGCATTAGTGTCATTAAGAAATCAGTTTGCCCGGTCAGCGGGATTTGATACTTATTTGGAGTATCAGTACCGCCTGTGGGGAATTGATGAAGAGGCGGCGCTTAAAGTTGCAGATCTGTATCGGGGAAAAGAAGCATACAGTTCATCCTGGCTAATAGAAACAGTCCGGAAGTGGAAGACCGAACCGCTATTGCAGAAAGAAAACCAGACCGCATTGTTAGATCAGGTTCTGGAGCATTTTAATCTGCAACTTCCAAAGGGCAGCGTGGTGATTCATACAACGGACCTGCCCCGGTTTTATATCGGAGCTTGTATTAGTATTTCCGTACCGGAGGAAAGCCATGTTATGATGAATCAGGTATCGGGATTAGGGGGTTTTTCTATTTTTTTACATGAAGTTGGGCACGCATATTATTACAGCCATATTAAGGCAGACGGGGAATCCGGAAGACCCTATGATCTGGTGGTGGAAGAGCTGGTGGCTCTAACCTTTGAAGCGCTTGCTTATTTGCCTGAATTTTTCCGGACTTTTCTGGGAAGCGAAGAAAATGTACTGTCCGATAAGTTAAAGTATCAGTTGAATTATCTAAGCTGCTGCACTGTGTTTGAGGAACTTATCTATGGCACAGAAGACGCGGACTATGATAAAGAATGGGAAAAGCTATGCCGGATCTTTGCAGTTGACCCGCAGCAAAGCTGGCGGGACCCTCATTTCTTCGTAAGTAATCCGGGATATTTTGCGGCGGATCTGCTGGCATCCTATTTAACGAAGTGTGTTT
>JBJEKY010000154.1:0-28740 GCA_051878875.1 Lachnospiraceae bacterium
ATTACGGATACTGATAATCATTATGGTGCAGCAACAATTTACAATAACGAAGTTTAACTTTAACAGAAAAGCTAATTCCAATATCGTAGGAGGATAAATTCATTAGGAGAGAACACGGTTACCTCTTATAATGTCTTTTGATAACAATAAGCAGTATTTTTGGGGGGTGATGAATAAACACATTCGAAATTTACGGCTTAGACAAGGAAAATCTAAGGATCAAGAGGTAAAATTTTGATTCCAAATAAGAAAAATTCTTAATTGCTCAAAATTATTACCGCTTGATCTATTCAAAATGAAGTATGGGCGGTACCATTCGCATTTCGCTGTGCTTCCTTCGTGAATATAGATCTCTATATTTTAATATTCCTCTAGACGCGATCAGATCAATTATGGTAAAATAATAAATGCAAGCGGAAAGAAGTTCTGACCGCAAGCAACATACAAAGAACAACATTCTAAGTTGAAAGACTATCTGACGGCAAAGAACATGTGAAAGAATTGAACAGAAGGAAACTGCCCTTTAGGGCATGACTTCGTGTGATCAGTTATCATGGCGTGCCGTAAAGGCACGCCTTTTTTCATGATAGAATCAACCAGGAGGCAGGATTATGGAAGAAAAAAGAGTGGCGGTGCTGGCCATTGCGGTGAAAAACCGGGAACAGGCCATGCAGTTAAATGAACTGCTCCATGACTATGGGCAATATATCATTTCCAGAAACGGGATTCCCTATAAGAGCCGGGAAGTCAATATCATTACCGTGATCCTGGATGCACCCCAGGATGTGGTCAGCGCCTTGTCTGGCAAGATCGGAAGACTGGGGAATGTGGAAGCAAAAACAGCCTATCTTAAGTTATAGACTTGATAGAAGGAAAGACTAACAGGGAATTTTCCCTGGAGGATAGATAAGGGAACAGGGTATGACAACAGGGAATATAACAAACAGCAGGGCTGGAGAACTGCTGCAGAAACTAAAGGAAGAAAGAAGTCTTTCGTTAGCGGAATGGGAGAATCTGATCGCGGCGGAGAGTGAGGAAAACCGCAAACTTGCCTCTGACATGGCTCGTTCCATCCGGGAGCGATATTATGGGAACGCTGTTTTTACCAGGGGACTCATTGAGTTTACCAATTATTGCAGGAATGATTGCCTGTATTGTGGAATCCGAAGAAGCAATCCAAATGCAGACCGATATCGTTTGACAAAGGATGAAATTCTTAACTGCTGCGAGCAGGGCTATGAGCTGGGCTTTCGCACTTTTGTGCTACAGGGAGGAGAAGATCCCTATTATACAGACGATAGAATGGTGGAGATTATCCGTACCATTAAGGAACAGTATCCGGATTGTGCCATTACTTTGTCTATAGGGGAAAAGGAAGAGGACAGCTATCGGAAGTTCTTTGAAGCGGGCGCAGAACGCTATTTATTACGTCATGAGACAGCGGATGAGGAACATTACGCAAAACTACATCCCAAAGAATTAAGTTTACAGCACCGGAAGGACTGCCTGTGGACATTAAAGAAAATCGGCTACCAGGTGGGCTGTGGCTTTATGGTGGGTTCTCCGGGACAGTCGGCAAAGACGCTGGCACAGGATATGAAATTTATTGAGGAATTGCAGCCACAGATGGTGGGGATCGGACCTTTTGTACCCCATCATGATACTCCCTTTGCCAAAGAGACGGCAGGAAGCGTAGAGCAGACCCTGTATTTACTGTCGCTACTGCGGATCCTGAAGCCTGATCTTTTATTACCCGCTACTACGGCACTGGGGACCATGGAACCTCTGGGGCGGGAAAAAGGTATGCGCGCAGGAGCCAATGTGGTAATGCCCAATCTTTCACCGACCACAGTGAGAAAGAAATATGAACTGTACGATCATAAGATCTGTACCGGGGAAGAGGCGGCAGAGTGTAGAAATTGTCTGCAACAGCGGATGAAGTCTGTGGGATATGAACTGGTTATTAGCAAGGGAGACCCTTGCACGATAGAGAAAGATTTATAAGAAGGAATATAAGGAGGAGAAGGTTATGTACAATATGATGTCACCAAAGGCGGAGGAGTTTATCAATGATGAGGAGATCATGGAAACCCTGGCCTATGCAGAGGCAAACAAACACAATGAGGAGCTGATCAGTCAGATCCTGGAAAAAGCAAAGTTGAGAAAGGGACTCACCCATAGAGAAGCATTGGTTTTGCTGGATTGTGATATTGAAGAGAAAAATCAGGAGATCTATGCACTGGCAAAGCAGATCAAGCTGGATTTCTACGGAAACCGTATCGTAATGTTTGCACCGCTTTATCTGTCTAATTACTGTGTAAACGGTTGTGAATACTGTCCGTATCATGCGAAAAATAAGCACATCGCAAGAAAAAAGCTTACCCAGGAGGATATCCGCAGAGAAGTGATCGCATTGCAGGATATGGGACATAAACGTCTTGCCATTGAGGCAGGAGAAGATCCGGTAAATAATCCACTGGAATACATACTGGAAAGTATTAAGACCATCTATAGCATAAAACATAAAAACGGAGCCATCCGTCGTGTAAATGTCAACATAGCGGCAACTTCCGTGGAGAACTATACCAAATTGAAAGAAGCCGGAATCGGTACTTATATTCTGTTCCAGGAAACCTATAACAAGAAACAATATGAGAAACTACATCCTACAGGACCAAAGTCAAATTACACGTATCATACCGAAGCCATGGACAGAGCCATGGATGGGGGTATTGATGATGTGGGAATCGGAGTGTTGTTTGGATTGAACCTGTATCGCTATGATTTTGTGGGCCTTTTGATGCATGCAGAGCATTTGGAGGCATATAAGGGCTGTGGACCGCATACCATCAGTGTTCCAAGAGTACGTCGTGCGGATGATATTGATCCGGATGCCTTTGATAATGGAATCTCGGATGATATGTTTGCTAAGATCGTAGCCTGCATCCGTATTGCAGTGCCCTATACAGGTATGATCATCTCTACAAGAGAAAGTAAGAAGACCAGAGAGCGGGTACTGGAACTGGGTGTTTCCCAGATCAGCGGCGGTTCCAGAACCAGTGTGGGAGGATATGCTGAGGAAGAGGCTCCGGAAGATAATTCTGCACAGTTTGATGTCAGCGACAATAGAACCCTGGATGAAGTGGTTGGCTGGCTGATGGAACTGGGACACGTTCCGTCCTTCTGTACGGCTTGCTACCGGGAAGGAAGAACAGGAGACCGTTTTATGTCCCTGTTAAAGTCCGGCCAGATCCAGAACTGCTGTCATCCCAATGCGCTGATGACATTGAATGAATACCTGGATGATTATGCATCCGAACCGGTAAAAGCGCTGGGTAAGAAACTCATTGCCGAGGAACTGAAAAAAATCCCAAATGAAAAAGTAAGGGAAACGGCAAAACGCTATATAGAAAACATTGATAACGGACAACGGGATTTCCGTTTCTAAGAACAGCGGGGCAGGATAATCTGCCCCATTTGTATAGGGAGGAAGATTATGGGATTAAATGATGCACCCTCTTCAATAAGAGTACAGATCGGATTATTCGGAAGAACCAATGCAGGAAAATCCAGCCTCATCAATGCACTGACCGGACAGGATCTGGCCGTGGTATCCAAAGTGAAAGGAACCACAACGGATCCGGTGAGTAAAGCTATGGAATTATTACCCATCGGACCTGTGGTGATGGTGGACACGCCGGGCTTGGATGATGAGGGCGAACTTGGCAGTTTAAGGATTGAAAAAAGTTTGCAGGCATTGAGGAAAACCGATGTTGCCATTCTGGTTTTGGATGGCCTGGCACTTAGATCCGGCAGCGGACTGTGCAAAGCGGAAACAGAGCTGCTAAAGCAGGTGAAAGAAAAGCAGCTTCCCTGTGTGATGGCGATCAATAAATCGGAGGAGTTAACGCAAGAGGAGCGCTATAGCCTGGGAGAATACATGAAAGCACAGGTGAAACAGCTTTTTGAAAAAGTGCAGGACTTTCAGGAGATTTCCATTCGGTTTGTCAGCGCACAGACAGGGGAAGGAATACAGGAACTAAAAGAAGTTATCGGTCAGATGGCCACCGGCCAGGAACCGGATACCTGCCTTATTGGTGATCTGTTGACACCGGAGGATGTGGTGATCCTGGTGACACCGATTGATGCGGCAGCACCCAAGGGAAGAATGATCTTGCCGCAACAACAGACCATCCGGGATATCCTGGATCATAATGCCATCTGTATGGTGACAAAAGAAACGCAGCTAACGGCAACCCTGGACAGCTTAAAGAATCCGCCCAAAATGGTGGTGACAGACAGCCAGGCATTTCATCAGGTCAAAGATCTGGTGCCGCCAGAGATTCCGTTAACCTCGTTTTCCATCCTGTTTGCACGTCTAAAGGGAGATCTGGTGCAACAGGTGCAGGGGGCCAGGCAGATTGATAACCTGAAGGACGGTGACCGGGTGTTGATCTCGGAAGGATGTACCCATCACAGGCAGTGTGGGGATATCGGGACGGAAAAACTACCGAAACTTCTTAGAAAATATACCGGAAAAGAGCTTCATTTAAGTTTTACCAGCGGAACCCAGTTTCCGTCTGATCTGACAGGATACAAGCTGGTGATCCATTGTGGGGGCTGCATGTTAAATCAAAAAGAAATGAAGTATCGCTTAAAAAAAGCAAAAGATGAGACAGTCCCCATGACCAACTATGGAGTGGCCATTGCCCATATGAACGGCATTCTTACACGTAGTCTGGAGCCTTTTAAAGACACGCTGGAATAAGAATCAGCAGAATTGATAATGTGAATATTTAACGATATATATCTTCTGCAGTTTGACTTTTATCCATGGGATAGGTATAATGAACACATTATGGAAAATGTGTAATATGCCGTAGTCTGCATTGACTTACAGAGAAGAAAAAGTGTGACCTGCAGGGAGGAATGTTCGTGAAAAACAGGGCACCGATCATGGATAAGATCGACATGAGAAATTACTATGATGAGATGAAAAGCAGCGTCATAAAAAGAAGTCGGGTGCACTATATTGCCGATCCTGAAGAAGAGGAAAGACTTCGTTTGGAAGAAGAGCGTAAAAAAGATGCCGAGGCAGAAGCGATTCTTTCGGGAATTGTTCCGGACGAAAATGAAGATCTGCAGGAAGAATGTGAATTGGATCTGTCGGATGTGGATCCCGATGTCCTCCAAACGGCTGATGAAATCTATCAGCGTTTGCAGCGGGAAGCAGAAGAGGATGCCAAAGCCAAGCAGGATGAGTGGGTGGAGAAACTCACCAGGGACAAGGAGAATGAGGCAGCTTACAACAAAGCTACCGGTTCTTATTCCGGTCATTACGGAAAAGGAGAAATTTCTCAGGAAACAAAAGATATGGCAGCGAATATCCTAGAAGAAAAGAAGCTTGATATTGATGCACTTTTGGAGCAGGAAGGCAAAAATGAGTAAGGCAACACAATTCCATAGCAGTAAGAAAGCAGGAGGACAGCAACAGTGAGTTCTTTTATGATCAAAAAGTATCACGGGCTGGGAAATGACTATCTTGTGATCGATCCTAATAAGAATGATGTGGATCTGCAGGAATCCCATATCCGGAAATTATGCAAGCGTAATTTCGGAATCGGAGCAGACGGCATTCTTTACGGACCAATTGAAAAAGATGGGAAGATCCATGTCCGATGTTATAATCCGGATGCAAGCGAGGCAACCAATACGGGAACAGGGATCCGTATTTTTGCCAAGTATTTGAAGGATGAGGGCTACGCAAAAGAAGATAAGGTGACCTTTTATACCGCTGGCGGCAAAGCAGAGGTGGAATTTTTAAATAAGGATGCCACACTGGTGCGTGCTAAGATTGGAAAGGCAGATTTTCATGCTTCTGTGATCCCGGTGATCGGGCAGGAGCGTGAGGTGATCAATGAGGCCATGTATTTTGGCGGAAAACCTTATGAGGTAACCTGTTTAAGCGTAGGTAATCCCCATTGTGCACTTTTGTCCAATGAGGTTAATTATAAGAAGGTTATGGAGATCGGTCCTTCTGTGGAAAGCTCCGAGTATTTTCCGAACCGGATCAATTTCATGATGTTGCATGTGATTGACCGGGAGCATGTGGAAATTGAGGTCTATGAAAGAGGTGCCGGTTATACCCTGGCCTCCGGAACCAGTGCCTGTGCGGCAGTGGCAGTTACCAACCGTTTGGGGCTTACGGAACGCAGGATCACGGTAAGCCAGCCGGGAGGAGATCTTACTGTAGAATTAAATGAGCAGGATGAGATCATTATGACCGGAAGTGTGGACAGTGTGGGAATGATGATGCTAAATGAGGCATTTTTTGCATAAAAAAGTTTAAGAAAGAAAAGAATTAAAACAATAGAAGCACGAAGGAAAGAGGTAGTGTATGAAAAAATTACTGGATGAAATTACTCAGGTAGTCTCCAATGCGTTTAAAGAATGCGGATATGATGAAAGTTATGGAAAGGTTACGGTTTCCAACAGACCGGATCTTTGCGAGTTTCAGTGTAACGGAGCCATGGCTTGTGCAAAGCAGGCACATAAAGCACCGTTTATGATCGCAGATGAGATCAAAGCAGTTCTGGATAAAGAATCGATCTTTGAAAAAGTAGATTCCGTGAAACCGGGATTCTTAAACTTGGATATTTCTGCCGAGTATCTCGGAAATTATATGCAGACCATGGAGACCACAGAACGTTTCGGTGTGGAAGATACAGAAAACCCAAGAACGATTGTGATCGATTACGGCGGAGCGAATGTAGCGAAACCATTACACGTTGGACATCTGCGCCCGGCTATCATCGGTGAGAGTATCAAACGTATTTTAAGATATGTGGGAAATACTGTATACGGTGATGTACATTTAGGAGACTGGGGACTTCAGATCGGTCTTATTATTACCGAATTGAAACGTCGCAAACCGGAACTTGTATATTGGGATGAGAGCTTTACCGGTGAGTATCCGTCGGAACCGCCATTTACGCTGGCAGATTTAGAGGAGATTTACCCGGCTGCTTCTGCAAAATCCAAAGAAGATGCAGAGTATAAGAAAGAAGCATTGGCCATTACTAATGAACTGCAGAACGGACATCGGGCTTATACGGCTATTTTGAAACATATCCTGACCCTGTCTCATGCAGATCTTAAGAAAAATTACGGCAGCCTGAATGTGGAATTTGACTTATGGAAGGGAGAATCCGATGCCCAGCCATACATTCCGCAGATGATTGAAGATATGAAGAAGGCGGGAATCGCCAAAGAGAGCGATGGTGCTCTTATTGTAGAAGTAGCTAAAGAAGATGACAAACGAGAGATCCCGCCATGTATCATCCAGAAATCCGATGGAGCGTCCCTGTATGCTACTACGGACTTAGGAACCATTATCATGCGTCGGAAAGAACAGAATCCGGATGCGATCATCTATGTGGTAGATAAACGTCAGGAACTGCATTTTGTGCAGGTGTTCCGTACCACCAGAAAAGCGCATCTTGTAGACGATCATGTGGAGTTGACCCATATCGGATTCGGAACCATGAACGGAAAAGACGGAAAACCGTTTAAGACCCGTGACGGCGGTGTTATGAGACTGGAAAATATGATCTCAGACATTGAAGAGGAGATGTATAAGAAGATCACCGAGAATCATACGGTGGATCCGGAAGAAGCGAAAAAGACAGCAAAGATCGTAGGACTTGCGGCATTGAAATACGGAGATCTGTCCAACCAGGCATCCAAGGATTATGTGTTTGATATGGATCGTTTCACTTCCTTTGAGGGAAATACAGGACCATATTTACTGTATTCCATTGTGCGTATCAAATCCATTCTTACAAAATATGCTGAAACGGGCAAGAAGGCTTCTGATTACAAGATCCTTCCGCCAACCAGTAAAAGTGAAAAGGATCTGATGCTGGCGCTGGCAGGCTTTTCATCTATGATCCAGACCGCAGCTACCGAGTATGCACCTCATAAGGTATGTGCATATATTTACGAACTGGCAAATACCTTCAACCATTTCTATCATGAAACCAAGATCATGTCAGAAGAGGATGAAAATCTGCAGGGAAGCTATATCCAGCTTTTGGATCTGACCAAGGGCATTATGGAAACCTGTATTGACCTGCTGGGCTTCGAAGCGCCGGAAAGAATGTAATAGCAGCATTAGGCGAAGCCGGAAGGAATCTTCCGGCTTCTTATAACATGATATGTGCAGAGAAACACATTCGTTCAAACAATCAGGAGGAAGCATGAACATTTTTGACATTGTAGGGCCGGTGATGATCGGGCCATCCAGTTCCCATACAGCGGGGGCTGTGCGTATTGGAAAAATAGCAAGTCTTTTGATGAAGGAAAAAGTGGTGAAGGCGCAGATCAAACTATACGGATCATTTGCAAAAACTTACCGTGGTCATGGAACCGACAAGGCTTTGGTTGCAGGGATCCTTGGCATGGAACCGGATGATGATCGCATCCGGGAAAGTCTTAGGCTTGCGAAAGAAAAAGGTGTGGAGATTGAATTTCTGGAATCATCTGAAAGCTGTATCCATCCCAACACAGCTAAGATCAAATTGACGGGAGAAAACGGAGAACGTCTGACAGTGACCGGTTCTTCCGTAGGCGGAGGCAATATTCTGGTAACGGAAATCGATGGACTGGCTGTAACCATCACTGGTCAGAATGATACTCTTATTGTAGTGCATCAGGATATGCCGGGTATTGTGGGAAAAGTGGCAGAGTTTCTCGGAAATTGTGAACTGAATGTGTGTAATATGGCATTGTCCAGAGAGAAAAAAGGCGGAAAAGCGGTACTTTGTATTTCCATTGACGGACATACGGATCTGGATGTGACAACCTATATTAATCATTTTGCCGGGGTACAGCAGTGTATCATGCTTCTGGCTAACGGGAGGTAATCATGGAATTTTCCTATAAATCATTGAGTGAGCTTGTTGAGCTGGCAGAAGAAAAACAGATGAAGCTGTCAGAACTGGTACTTGCAGAGCAGGCTTGTGTCATGGAGTGTTCCCAGGGAGAGATCCTTGAACGGATGAGAGAACAGTACCGGGTTATGAAACATGCTGAAGAGGAAGGTCAAAAAGAAGATATCCAGTCTACCAGCGGTTTGACCGGTGGAGATGCGTACAAGATCAAAAAGGTATTGGAGAGCCATAATTCTCTATGTGGTGATTTTATGACGGGTGCGTTACTGAGAGCGACAGCGATATCAGAGTTGAATGCAGCCATGGGAAAGATCGTGGCAGCACCCACAGCAGGATCCTGCGGAATTTTGCCTGCGGCTGTTATTACCATGGAAAAAGAAAAAGGCTGTAGCGAAGAAGCCTGTGTGATGGCGTTACTTACCGCCTCTGCGGTGGGAATGGTGATCTCCAACAGAGCCTGTGTTTCCGGCGCGGAAGGAGGATGTCAGGCCGAATGCGGTGCTGCAGCAGCTATGGCAGCGGCAGCTGTGGTGGAACTGGCAGGAGGAACTCCAAAGCAATGTATGGAAAGTGTGGCCATCGCGTTAAAGAATATTCTTGGACTTGTGTGTGATCCGGTGGCAGGACTGGTAGAGATCCCGTGTATTAAGCGAAATTCTTCAGGAGTTGCCAATGCCATTACTTCAGCACAGCTGGCATTATGCGGAATTGAGAGTGCCATTCCGGCTGATGAGGTTATTGATGCACTGAAAGAAGTAGGAAAAAAGATGGATGTTTCCCTGAGAGAAACAGCGGAAGGCGGACTGGCGCAGTGTCCTACAGCAAAACGTCTGTGCGCACGAGTGTTTACTTGCAATGCGGAACAAACATTGATATAATATTAACCATCGGGATAAAAGGGAGAAATCTTTATGTGGAAAAACTTAAAGCAGCTGGCGGGCTACTACAAACCGTATAAGGCCGTGTTCTTTGCGGATATGTTTTTTGCCATGCTGGGTGCGACGGTAGCATTGGTGTTGCCTTTGATCATACGATACATAACCAACAGTGTGATCTATTTTGAACCGGAGAAAGCGGCTCCTGTTGTGATCAAGCTTGGTATCGTCATGGTGGTGCTGGTGCTGATTGAGGTATACAGTAATTATTTTATCACCTATTACGGTCACGTGATGGGAGCAAAAATTGAATATGATATGCGCCGTAAGATCTTCGGCCATTACCAGAAGCTGTCTTTTAACTTTTTTGATAATCAGAAAGTGGGACAGCTTATGAGCCGTATTACCAACGATCTGTTTGATATTACGGAATTGCTCCATCATGGTCCGGAGGATATTGTAATCTCGCTGATCAAGTTGATCGGATCATTTGTTATCCTGATGAGCATTAATGTAAGATTAGCGCTGATCGCGTTTGCTCTGGTTCCGGTGATGCTGGTTTATGCATACCTGTTCAAAAACCGGATGAAACAGGCTTATAAGAATAACCGTGTAAAAATCGCGGCTATTAACAGTCAGATCGAGGACAATCTGTCCGGTATCCGGGTAGTGAAGTCCTTTGCTAACGAAGATGTGGAAATGGAAAAATTTGCAGTTGGGAATGATGGATTTCTTAACGCAAAGAAAAACAGCTATCGATATATGGCCGGATTTAACTCCGGTATGAATGCTTTTGTGACCATGATCCAGGTGCTGGTTGTGGTGGGTGGAACGATTTTTATTACCAGGGGACGGGTTGAAATCGTAGATCTGATCACGTTTTTGCTCTATATCTCTACTTACACCGAGCCGGTAAAAAAACTCATTAATTTCGTAGAGGTTTTCTTAAACGGATATTCCGGATATGAGCGTTTCTGCGAGATCATGGCCATTGATCCCGATATCGTGGATGCACAGGATGCAAAAGAACTGGAGAATGTAAAGGGAGAAATCTCATTTGAGGATGTGTCCTTCCATTATGAAGACCATGACCAGATGGTCTTAGATCACATCAGCCTAAACGTAAAGCCGGGAGAATATGTGGCTTTGGTGGGAGCTTCCGGTGCAGGAAAAAGTACTCTTTGTTCCCTGATCCCAAGGTTTTATGATGTGACGGGTGGTTGTGTGAAGATTGATGGACAGGACATCCGGGACTATACGATTAAAAGTTTAAGGGATCATATCGGTATTGTAGCCCAGGATGTGTATCTGTTTGTTGGAACCGTACGGGAAAACATCGGTTACGGGAAACCGGATGCCACTTTTGAAGAAATCGTGGAGGCGGCAAAGGCTGCTAATGCCCATGAATTTATCATGAGCCTGCCGGACGGATATGATACGGATATCGGACAGCGCGGCATTAAGTTGTCAGGTGGACAGAAACAGCGTTTGTCCATTGCCCGGGTATTTTTGAAGAATCCTCCGATCCTGATCTTTGATGAAGCCACCAGTGCACTGGATAATGAGAGTGAAAAGGTGGTGCAGGAATCACTGGAGAATCTTGCAAAAAATCGAACAACGTTTGTAATAGCCCATCGGTTAACCACTATCCGGAATGCAGAAAGGATTCTGGTATTATCAGAAGACGGAAGCATTGCCGAGGAGGGTACCCATGAAGAACTGCTGGCTCGTCATGGTGTTTACGAGAGCTTATATAATATAACCATGTAAGGAGAGATGTGAAAATGACTAAGATCGATATTATTTCCGGATTTTTAGGAGCCGGAAAAACCACGTTGATCAAAAAATTGTTAGAGGATGTGTTTAAAGGCGAAAAGGTCGTGTTGATCGAAAATGAATACGGAGAAGTGGGAATCGACGGGGGATTTTTGAAAGATTCCGGAATTACGGTAACCGAGATGAATTCCGGATGTATCTGTTGTTCTCTGGTAGGTGATTTTACCAAGAATATGGGAGAAGTGGTGGAACAATTCCATCCGGACCGCATTCTGGTAGAACCCTCAGGCGTAGGTAAATTATCAGATGTAATGGCATCGGTTGCAGATGTATCCAAGACCGTGGATGTTTGCTTAAACGGACTGGTGACTGTGGTGAACGGAAAGAAAGCATTAAAGCAGATGAAGGCATTTGGTGAGTTCTTCAATAATCAGGTAGAATATGCTACTACCATTGTACTTAGCCGTACTCAGGATATGGATGAGAAGAAATTGGAGGAGTGTGTTCAGGTACTGAAGGAGAAGAATCCCAAGGCAGCCATCATTACCACTCCATGGGAAGAACTTGACGGTAGTGTGATCTTAAAAGCAGTGGAGCAGAAGAGCTCTTTAAGAGAAGAAATCATGGAAGAAGTGGCGCATGAACACGAAGAACATGAGCATCACCATCATCACGATCATGATGGCCATGACCATGATCACGACGAACATTGCTGTTGCGGACACGACCATGACCATGAACATCATCATGACCACGATCATGATGAACATTGTTGCGACCATGATCACGAGCATCATCACGACCACGATCATGATGAACATTGTTGTGACCATGATCACGAGCACCATCACGACCATGATCATGATCACGACGGACATTGCTGTTGCGGACATGATCACGATCATGATCATCATGCAGATGAAGTGTTTACCAGCTGGGGCATTGAAACACCTCATAAATTTGACCGGGCATGTGTGGAGAAAGCCCTGGATACCCTGTGTCATTCCGAAAAATACGAATCTACGATCCTGCGTGCTAAGGGTATGATCCCTGCTACAGACGGAAAATGGATCTATTTTGATATGGTTCCCGGTGATTACGAACTGCGGGACGGTGCACCGGATTATACCGGAAGACTGGTTGTGATCGGAACCAATGTTGATGAAGAAGAAATGAAAGCGTTATTTGGTATGTAGGAGACAGGCATAGAATATGGAAACCATAGCAGTATATTTGTTTACCGGTTTCATGGACAGCGGAAAAACCACTCTGATCAAGGAGACCCTTGTAGAGAATGGTTTTGGGATCGGTTCGAAGAATCTGATCATCGTCTGTGAAGATGGGGAAGAAGAGTTCGATGAACAAGAACTGGCGAAGATGAATACTTCTGTTGTATACGTGGAAGACAAGGAAGGATTCAGCCGGAATTTTATCGAGGAATGTGTAGAAAAATACCATCCGGAAAATATTTTTATAGAATATAACGGAACCTGGGAAGTGGCAGATCTTGTAGACGAAGTTTTGCCTAAGACCTGCGAATTGGTACAGGTATTAACAACGGTGGATGCGTCTACGTTTGATACCTATCTTACCAACATGCGGAGCATGATGATGGAGCAGATCTTTTTGTCGGATGTGGTGATCTTTAACCGTAGCGACGAAAATACCCCTAAGATCAAATTCCGTACCGCAGTGAAAACCAACAACCGTCGTGCACAGATCGTGTATGAAAGAAAAGACGGGACCATTGATGAGACACCGGATCCATTGCCTTATGATATCAACCAGGATGTATTGGAGATTTCAGACATGGATTACGGGATCTGGTTTATTGACGCACAGGAGAATCCAAAGAAATATGAAGGGAAGACCGTTAAATTTCTGGCGCTGGTGTACAATCCGGCTAAGATGAAGGAAGGGGTTTTAGTACCCGGACGGTTTGCCATGACCTGTTGTGTGGAAGATATCCAGTTTATCGGTTTTAAGGCCAAATACGAGAGATCCAAAGAGATCCCCCACAAATCGTGGGTGAATGTGACTGCTGTTATGAAGACAGAGTTTGCAATGGAGTATAAGGGTAAAGGACCGGTTTTATATATCAAAGAGATTACCAAAGCTGAAAAACCGGAGGATGAACTGGTTTATTTTAATTAAGGGAGGAAAATCTAATGTATTCAATTCTTAAGGCTGAAAAGCTCAATGAAAACATCTACCTTATGGTGGTAAAAGCGCCTAGAATTGCAAAGAAATGTCTGCCCGGTCAGTTTTTGATCGTGAAGATGGACGAAGAGGGGGAACGTATTCCGCTGACAATCTGTGACTATGACAGAGAAGCACAGACGGTTACCATCGTGTTCCAGCCTGTTGGTGCGTCCACAGAGGCCATGACAAGCTTAAAAGAGGGAGACAGCTTCATGGATGTGGTAGGACCACTGGGAAGACCATCAGAACTTGTAACCGATGACCTTTCCGAGACCAAAAAGAAAAAGATCTTATTTGTAGCCGGAGGTGTGGGAACAGCACCGGTTTACCCACAGGTAAAATGGCTCCATGAGCATGGAATTGATGCAGATGTTATCGTGGGAGCGAAAACAAAGGATCTGCTTATTCTGGAAAAAGAGATGGAAGCCGTTGCAGGTAATCTCTACGTAACCACAGATGACGGAAGTTATGGAAGAAGCGGAATGGTAACGAAAGTTATTGAAGATCTGGTAGCAGAAGGTAAAAAGTATGATGTGTGTGTTGCTATCGGACCGATGATCATGATGAAATTCTGTTGTCTGACAACAAAGAAATTTGATATCCCCACAATTGTTTCCATGAACCCGATTATGGTTGACGGAACCGGAATGTGTGGAGCCTGCCGTTTAAGTGTTGGTGACGAGATCAAATTCGCCTGTGTAGACGGACCGGAGTTCGATGGACATAAGGTGAACTTTGATGAAGCCATGAAACGTCAGCAGCTGTATAAAACACAGGAAGGAAGAGCATTGCTGAAATTGCGTGAGGGAGATACCCATCACGGCGGATGCGGAAATTGCGGAGGTGACAACTAATGGATATGATGAAGAGAGTGCCTATTAGAGAGCAGGATCCAAAGGTACGTGCAACAAACTTTGAGGAAGTTTGTCTTGGATATAATGAAGAAGAAGCAGTGGCAGAAGCAGCCAGATGCCTGAATTGTAAAAAGCCTATGTGTGTGGAGGGATGTCCGGTATCCATTAACATTCCTGCATTTATTGAACAGGTAAAGAACCGTAATTTTGAAGAAGCTTATCACATCATTGGACAATCCTCTGCCCTTCCGGCAGTTTGCGGACGTGTTTGTCCACAGGAGAGCCAGTGTGAAGGAAAATGTGTGCGTGGAATCAAAGGTGAGGCAGTTGCCATCGGTAAATTGGAGCGTTTTGTGGCAGACTGGGCTTCCCAGCATGGCATTAAGCCGGAACCGGCAAAAGAGCATCTGGGTAAGAAGGTAGCTGTGATCGGATCCGGCCCTGCAGGTTTAACCTGTGCAGGAGATCTGGCAAAATTAGGTTACGATGTTACGATTTTCGAGGCACTTCATGAGGCAGGCGGTGTTCTGGTATATGGAATTCCTGAGTTCCGTCTTCCGAAAGATAAGGTTGTTAAGAAAGAAGTAGAAAACGTAAAATCCCTTGGTGTTAAGATTGAAACCAATGTGATCATTGGTAAATCTATTACCATTGATGAGTTGATGGAAGAGGAAGGCTTTGAAGCTGTCTTTATCGGATCCGGTGCGGGACTTCCGAGATTTATGGGAATTCCCGGTGAAAATGCCAACGGCGTTTTCTCAGCTAACGAATACCTTACCAGAAACAACCTGATGAAAGCATTTAAGAACTATGCAACTCCCATCATGGCAGGTTCTAAGGTTGTAGTTGTGGGAGGCGGAAATGTAGCAATGGACGCTGCAAGAACTGCACTTCGTCTTGGCGCAGAGGTACATATCGTATATCGTAGAAGCGAAGCGGAACTTCCTGCCCGTGTGGAAGAAGTTCATCACGCAAAAGAAGAGGGCGTGATCTTTGATCTTCTGACCAATCCAACCGAGATCCTTGTTAACGAGGATGGCTGGGTGAAGGGAATCCGACTGATTAAGATGGAACTGGGTGAACCGGATGCTTCCGGAAGAAGAACTCCTGTAGAGGTTCCGGGATCTGAATATGAAATCGAGGCAGATACCGTGATCATGTCTTTAGGAACTTCACCAAACCCACTGATCACCTCTACAACAGAGGGACTGGAAGCAAATCGTCGTAAATGTATTGTTGCACAGGAAGAAAACGGAGCAACCAGTAAACCGGGTGTATTTGCCGGTGGAGATGCCGTGACCGGAGCCGCAACCGTAATTCTTGCTATGGGAGCAGGAAAAGCTGCAGCGAAAGGTATTCACGACTATCTTTCCAATAAATAGAATGGTACAAAGCCACTTCTTTCGAAAAAGCGAAAGAAGTGGCTTTTTTAATACAAAAAACACAATTTAAAGGTATGATGAAAAGGACAAGTCATAATCTGGGAGTGTATTTTGCATGTGTAGATACGTGAAGGATTCAAAAAAAAGAAAACCTGGAAAAGAAAAAAACGGTCTTATGGCATGGATAGCAGGGTTGTTGTCTGTTGTGATGCTATTGGGGCTGTTTTCTTTTGCCTCGACATGTGAAGCAAAGAATGAAAAAATCCGGATAGGATATGTGGATTTTGATAACTTTATTGTAGAAGAAAACGGACATTTCAGTGGATATGCCGTGGAGTACTTAAATAAGATCTCAGAGTATACAGGATGGGATTATGAATATGTATACGGGACATGGGAGGAATCCTTAGATAACCTGGAAGAAGGTAAGATCGATCTTATTGTGCAGGCACAGAAGACACCTGAGAGGGAAAAAAGGTTTCTGTTTTCTGAGTATTCCATGGGTTATGAAAGCAGCGACCTGTATGTCCGGGAAGATGATGACCGTTTTTATTATGATGACATTGAACATTTTGACGGTATGGTAGTGGGAGAACTGGAAAGCAGTTTTCAGAATGAAACTTTTGCAGAGTATGCAAAGAAGAACGATTTTACATATTCCGTTGTGTATTTTGGAAATATGAAGGAAACATTTGAGGCTTTAGATGAAGGAAAGGTAGATGGCGTAGTTTCCGGAGGGTTGTCAGTGAAAGAGGGGTATAAACTGGTATCTCAGTATTCTTCGGATCCGTTTTATGCTATAACCGCCAAAGGACGACATGAGATCATGGATCCGTTAAACAGGGCTATCGAAACCATCATGAAAAATAATCCGTATTACGCAGCGAATCTGAATGAAAAGTACTATGGAACCCAGTATCAGAAAACGGTTCCCAGTTTAACCAGGCAGGAGGCAGAATACATTGCAAAACTGGGACGTATTGTTGTGGCACAGTTGGAAAGCGGGTTACCGTATTATGACGAACAGGAAGAAAACGGTATTCAGAAAGATATTCTTAATCAGATTTCCAAAATGAGCGGCTTACAGTTTGATGTCCGACCGATATCCAGGTGCCGTGCGAAAAAGGCTCAGCTTTATTGCGGTGTCCTTACGTCGGCCCAGTGTCTGGTCGCGGAGGGCTATTACGTTTCGGATCCTGTTTACAAATCCCAGTTTGTATTGGTTGGAAAGAAAAACATAGCCATTACGCCCGATAAACCGGTGATCATTGGTGTGGTCAAACAGAACGGTATGGTAAACTATGATTTTTCCAAAAGTTTTCCCAAGGCACGTATTCGTCAGTATCCTACGGTACAGCAGTGCCTGACTGCAGTCAATGATGAAATGGTAGACTTTGCTTATTTGGATTCAAACAGTGCGGCAAAAAGTGTCCGGAAGGATTACAGCCAGGAATTAAGTCTGCTAACGGCTTACACCTTTGAAAACAACCTTGAGATCATGTTTCCCAGGGATACGGATCCGCTTTTGGTATCCATCATTAACAAGTGTATTGTTTGCTTGGATAAGGACAACCTTACGAATTTGATCATGGATTACTCCATTGAGGAACAAAAGGAGTTTTCTGTGGAGCAGTTTTTGTATTATTATAAGACACAGCTTATTATCCTGGGCTTTCTTGTGATCTTTGTGATCTATCTGTGCTATATCATTTTCCAGAATAGAAAGGCACATGAATTGGAGCTGGAACAAAGCAATGACCGGTTAAAAGAGGTAAACGAAACCCTGGAGAAGGTCAGTATGGCTAAGACAGACTTCTTGTCCAATATGAGTCACGAGATACGAACGCCCATGAACGCCATTATGGGAATGACAGCATTGGCCATGAATGAAGCAGAACCTGAAAAAACCATTGGGGAAACCGGCATCAATGATTATCTGAAGGATATTCGGACGTCAACGGAATATCTTCTTGGCATTGTAAACGACATTCTGGATATGAACCGTATCGAAAGCGGAAGGATTGAATTAAACCCGGAGTGGATTTCGCCTAAGAAGACCATTCAGGTCTGTGTGAATATGGTGGAAAAGCAAATGAAGGAGAAAAATATCCGATTCGTTTACGTAGACAGCTTTGAGGAAAATGACCGGTTTTATTATTACCTGGATCTGACCCGTACACAGCAGGTTATTATGAATCTTCTCAATAATGCATATAAGTACACCGGTTCCGGAGGAGTGGTCACGCTGATGACAAAAATCCAAAGAGAAGATGATGGGTTTGGAGAGGATGAGATCATCGTCAGCGATACCGGCTGCGGCATGAGTGAAGAGTTCATGGAAAGGATTTTCCAACCGTTTGAACAGGAACGGAATATCTATAGTGATCTGTTTCCGGGAACAGGACTTGGTCTGGCACTGGTGAAGCGTATCGTAACCAGAATGGGCGGAAGGATCACGGTGGAGAGCAGACTGAATGTAGGAACCACGTTCCATGTATTTATCCCCTATGAGTATCGTATCATGGAGGAAACCAATGAAAACCGGATGGAGAAGCTGGATGAAGAAAAAGTGGATGAAATCCTGAAGGGAAAGCGGGTTCTTCTTGTAGAAGACCAGGAATTGAACCGTAAGATCAGCCGGAAGATCCTGGAAAAGAAAAATATGCTGGTGGATATAGCTGTGGATGGAGAAAAAGCAGTAGGCATATTTGAAAATTCTCCCTCCGGAACCTATGATGTGATCCTTATGGATATCCGGATGCCGATCATGGATGGTCTGGAAGCAACCAGGAGGATCCGCGCCTTGAAAAAAGAAGATGCCCAGAGGATTCCGATCATTGCCATGACGGCCAATGCATTTGCGACAGATGTGCAAAATTGCATGGAAGCAGGAATGAATGCTCATTTAGCAAAACCTATCCATCCGGAAGAAGTGTTCCACACGCTGGCAAAATATCTGTCCTGACCGGTTCCGGGCAACAAATAAAATCATATTTCATACCTCTTCCCCATACAATGGAATAAACGTGGAAGAGGTATTTTTATGGAGAAAATGTCTACACGAGAGTGGGAATTGTATCAGGATATCAGGCAGAGGACAAACGGAGAAATCTTTATCGGGGTAGTGGGACCGGTCAGGACGGGAAAAAGTACTTTTATCAAGCGTTTTATGGAATTATGCGTGCTCCCCTTCATGGAGGATGAAACGGCATACAGTCAGACGCTGGATGAACTTCCCCAGGCTGCCCAGGGAAAGACGATCATGACTACAGAACCAAAGTTTGTTCCGGCTAAAGCAGCTACCATTGCCATGGATGAAAACACCAAATTCAGGGTTCGCCTGATTGATTGCGTGGGGTTCATGGTCCAGGGAGTAGAGGGGCACCTGGAAGACGGAAAAGAACGAATGGTACATACGCCCTGGTTTGATACGGAAGTGCCGTTTACCAAAGCTGCCAGGATCGGTACGGAAAAAGTGATCCATGAGCATGCAACCCTGGGAATCGTAATGACCACAGACGGAAGCTTTACCGGCATCGACAGAGCCAGTTACGAGCCGGCGGAGCGGGAGACGGTACAACAGTTGAAAAAAATCGGGAAGCCCTTTTTACTGGTATTAAATTGTGAGAAACCATACAGCGAAAGCACCAGGGAATTGGCTGAACGGTTGAAAAAAGAGTATCAGGTAGATGTGTTGCCCATGAATGTGGAACAGATGAGCAAAGAAGATGCCTGCAATTTGCTTCAGAATCTGCTATATGAATTTCCGGTTACAAGGATCTTATTCCAGATTCCAAGATGGGCGCAGACACTGGAAATGGATCACAGGGTCTATCAGGATCTTTTGGGCAATGCACGGAATCTGATGGAAAAATGCAGGACAATGAGCAGCATGAAAGAGGGCGAAGTAAATCCGGAAGGTCTGGTGGAGGAGATCCATAAACGCAAGGCAGATCTGGCAAAAGGAGAAATCCTCTTTGAACTCAAATTGCCGGAGCGGTGTTATTATGAGAACATCAGTGAACTCACTGGAGAACAGATCGAAGGAGAGTATGAACTGATTGAACTGTTAAGGCAGTTGACGAAGTCAAAGGCCGTATTTGACAAAGTGGCAGATGCGTTTACTGCAGTGAGCCAAAAAGGATATGGCGTAGTGATGCCTCAGCTTTCGGAAATCGAGATCGAAGAGCCGCAACTGGTAAAACACGGAAATAAATATGGAATCCGGATCAAAGCATACTCTCCGTCCATTCATTTTATTAAGGCGAATGTGGAAACAGAGATTGCGCCGATCATCGGAACGAAGGAACAGGCAGAAGGTCTTTTGGAATATATGAAGCAGGGCAGGGAAAGTCAGGAAGGATTCTTAAATGTGAATATTTTCGGAAAGACTGTGGGAGAACTGGTAGAAGATGGCATGAAAACAAAAATCGCTATGATGGATGAAGAAAGCCAGATGAAACTTCAGGAAACCATGCAAAAAATCGTGAATGACAGCAACGGAGGAATGGTTTGCATTATTATTTAGCAAAGAAGGTACAAAAGATAAAAGAAAAATGTTTCCCTGACACCGGGGCTGTGATACAATAAACACAGGATTATGGTCTTATGCCATAAGAGCAGACAAGGAGGGAATTTGTGAAGGTAGAAATCTTTTCTGACGGTTCAGCCAGAGGAAATCCGGGTCCGGGAGGATACGGAACGATTCTTCGGTATGTGGATCGAACCGGACAGGAACATATCAGGGAATACAGCGATGGATATAAGAAGACGACGAATAACCGTATGGAACTGCTTGGGGCTATTGTAGGCTTTGAACATCTGACAAAACCCTGTGAGGTTGTTTTTACCTCAGATTCCAAATATGTGGTGGATGCATTTAACCAGGGCTGGATTGAAAGCTGGCTTAGAAACAACTGGCGTAAATCCGACAAAAAACCGGTTAAAAACAAGGATTTGTGGGTTCGCCTTCTTAACGCAGTAAAACCCCACCAGGTGACCTATGTCTGGGTGAAGGGACATGATGGACATGCTTTCAATGAGCGATGTGATGAACTGGCTACATCGGCAGCGGATTCCGAAAACCTGTTGGAGGACAGTTGGGAAGAAGAGGGGCTTTTGTGAGTAGATCAGGGACAAAAAGAGGATCTGTTTCAAGAATAACAATAGAGTCTCAATATTGAAATATTGCCGGAAGTAAGCTATAATGAACTAAGTTTTGTAGGAGGTAGCGTGATGATAGCATTTTTTAATTCCTTTTTTCAGTACCTTGTGTTGCTGGTATTATTTGCAGCTGTAAGTGCAGTAGGAGCATTTCTGGGTATCCAGGCAAGAAAGAAAAAGAACGCCCGGGAAGCAATGAATGAAACAGCAGAAAAAGCAGAACAGTAAAGTGACACGGAGGAAAAAATTTGAGTAAGTATTACGGAGTAAATGAGCTCAGGCGGATGTTCCTTGATTACTTTGAATCAAAAGATCATCTGGCCATGAAGAGCTTTTCTTTGGTGCCTCATAATGACAAGAGTCTTTTGTTGATCAATGCAGGAATGGCACCGTTAAAACCATATTTTACAGGACAGGAGATTCCCCCAAGAAAGAGAGTCTGTACCTGTCAGAAGTGTGTTCGTACAGGCGATATCGAAAATGTAGGTAAGACAGCGAGACATCTTACCTTCTTTGAGATGCTTGGAAACTTTTCTTTTGGGGACTATTTTAAGGAAGAGGCAATGGCCTGGTCCTGGGAGTTTTTGACCAAGGTGGTGGGTCTGGAAGAAGACAGGCTTTATCCGTCAATTTATTTTGAAGACGAAGAGGCATTTGATATCTGGACGAAGAAACTTCATGTCCCGGAGGAAAAGATTACCAGATTTTATCGTGATGAGAACGGAAAATGCGATAATTTCTGGGAGCATGGTGCAGGTCCGTGCGGACCTTGTTCGGAAATCTATTATGACCGTGGAGAAAAGTATGGCTGTGGCAGCCCGGACTGTAAGGTGGGTTGCGAATGCGATCGTTTCATGGAAGTGTGGAATAACGTATTCACCCAGTTTGAAGGGGATGGCAAAGGTCATTACGAATTATTGGAACAGAAGAATATCGATACAGGAATGGGATTGGAACGTCTTGCAGTGGTTGTTCAGGACGTGGATTCTGTTTTTGATATAGACAGTATGAAAGCGATCCGGGACAGTGTATGTGAATTGTGCCACAAAGAGTATCAGAAGGATGAGAAAGATGATGTCTCCATCCGCCTGATCACAGATCATATCCGGTCTGCAACTTTCCTGGTTTCTGACGGTGTACGTCCTACTAACGAGGGACGGGGATATGTACTTCGCCGCCTGATCCGTCGTGCGGCACGACATGGAAGAATGCTGGGAATTGACGGGGAGTTTCTTGCAAACCTGTCGGAAACTGTGATCCGCGAATGTAAGGATGGTTATCCGGAACTGGAAGAAAAGAAGGATTACATTTTTACCATTTTAACGAAGGAAGAAGAACAGTTTAATAAGACCATTGACCAGGGACTTTCTATTCTGGAAACAATGATGGACAAGTTGCGTAAGTCCGGAGAGAAACAATTATCCGGTGAGGACGCATTTAAGTTATATGATACGTACGGATTCCCTATCGACCTGACGGGAGAGATTCTTAATGAGTCCGGATTTTCCTATGATGAGGAAGGTTTTGCGGCTTGTATGAAACAGCAGAAGGAACAGGCCCGGGCAGCGAGAAAAACAACCAACTATATGGGTGCGGACGCAACTGTATATGAGGAATTGGATCCGTCTGTTACTACGGAATTTGTAGGATATGACAGATTGCAGGAAGAATCCTACGTTACAGCAATGGTTGTTGTAGCAGGGGAAGACGACGATAACCGGATGGAACTAAGTGATGCCTTAGCGGATGGAGATCGTGGTGCCATCATTGTACCTGTGACCCCATTTTACGCTACCATGGGTGGACAAACAGGAGACCGTGGTATCATCAAAGCAGCCGGCGGAACTTTTGTAGTGGAAGATACCGTTAAAGTAGTCGGAAACCGTTATGCTCATGTGGGTTACATGGCAGACGGCATGATCCGTAAAGACGATAAGGTGCAGCTTTCTGTGGATGCAACTTTGAGAGGTCGTACCTGTCGGAACCATTCAGCAACACATTTATTACAGAAGGCATTAAGAGAAGTACTGGGAACCCATGTAGAACAGCAGGGGTCTTATCAGGACAGCGAGCGTACCAGATTTGACTTTTCGCACTTTGAAGCTATGACAGCAGAAGAAGTTCAGAAAGTGGAAGAACTGGTGAATGAAAAGATCGCAGAGCATATTCCGGTTCAGACAGATGTCATGACGGTAGACGAAGCCCGTAAAACAGGAGCTATGGCATTATTTGGTGAGAAATACGGTGAGAGTGTCCGGGTGGTTTCTATGGGAGAGTTCTCCAAGGAGTTCTGTGGAGGAACCCATGTAAAGAATACATCAGATATTGCAGCATTTAAGATCATTTCCGAGAGCGGTGTAGCTTCCGGCATCCGAAGGATTGAAGCACTTACCGGAGATAATGTATTAAAGTATTACGCTAAAATAGAAAATGAGTTAAATCAGGCAGCGAAAGCAGCAAAGACAACACCTGCGGGTCTTTTGGAACGTATTGAGCATATGAATGCGGAGATCAAGAGCCTTCAGAGCGAAAATGAATCCTTAAAGAGTGCAGCAGCCAAGGATGCTTTGGGTGATGTAATGGATCAGGTGACAGAAGTGTCCGGAGTAAAGCTGCTTGCAACTTCATTAACCGGAGTGGATATGAATAATCTTCGCGAACTGGGCGATTCCCTGAAAGAGAAGATGGGAGAAGGTGTGATCGTATTGGCTTCTGAGTTTGAAGGTAAAGTAAATCTGATCACCATGGCGACCCCACGGGCGGTAGAAAAAGGTGCCCATGCAGGCAATCTGATCCGGGAAATCGCAGGTCTGGTAGGCGGAGGCGGCGGAGGCCGACCGAATATGGCCCAGGCAGGCGGAAAGAACCCGGGTGGTATTCAAGATGCCATCACAAAGGCAAAAGAGGTTCTGGAAAAACAACTTCAGGCATAGGACTTTGAGTTAAAGGATGACCCGGCATAAGCAATACTGGAAAAATGAGTGATTTTTTTCGGGAAATGCAAAAAAACGGTTGACGAAACATACCTTTTTGGTATAAAATACTCTAGTGCAATGATTATACCCAAACAGTTGAATGCACAATTACGCAACTGGAGGGAGGTTAGGTGTGAGACTATGTCAAATGTTGTCGTGAAAGAAAACGAGACTTTAGATAGCGCTTTACGCAGATTCAAGAGAAATTGTGCCAAAGCAGGTATCCAGCAGGAAATCCGCAAGAGAGAGCATTACGAGAAGCCAAGCGTAAGACGTAAGAAGAAATCTGAAGCAGCAAGAAAACGTAAATATAACTAAAACATGAAGCAGTATGAGAGTGATTCTCGTACTGCTTTTTTTCTTTTCAAATGTTATTCATATCACAGAGGACAAGTACATATATTGAACAAAACAAAGGGTGTACAGGCCGGAATAGGAGTCTTGTGATATGGAAAAAGAAATCTATCAATTTTTACCCCAACCATTACAGAAAGCCTGCGATGCACAGGAAAGCCTGGTGCCGGAATTGACAGAGATCCATTTTCGGATCCATCAGCCGGTGCTTTGTCTGACTGCCAGTAGGGAATATGCAGTGACCAGACAGGGCCGTTTTTGCGAGGTGCAAAAACCGGATAGGAAAGAGGATCTGTTCTGCATTTCAGAGGAACAGATGGAATCTATGCTGGATCAGGCCATGCAGTATTCTATGTACGCATACCAGGGACAATTGAAGAGCGGATACCTGACGTTACCGGGAGGAAATCGTTTGGGGGTAATGGGAGAAGCGGTTTATTCGCCGCAAACGGGGTGCCAGTTTCGGAACATTACTTTTTTGACATTGCGGTTACGCCATGAAGTGCAAGGATGCGGACAACGCATCGTTGCCGGTTTTCAAAAGCAGACAGACTGGAGGAATACCCTGTTGGTTTCGCCACCGGGTTGTGGGAAAACAACGCTATTGCGGGATATGGTACGCCTGCTTTCTGATCAGGGATACAGGATATGTCTTATTGATGAGCGGGGGGAGGTGGCGGCCTGTTACCAGGGAGTTCCGCAACTGGATGTAGGATGCAGGACCAGTGTGTTGACCGGATGCGGAAAGGCATATGGCATGGAACTTGCTATAAGAAGTATGGCCCCTCAGATTGTTGCGGCAGATGAGATCGGAAGCAGGGAAGAACTTCATATGCTGGAATATGCCTTACATAGTGGATGCGGCCTTTTATGTACCATGCATGGAAAAGATCTTAATGATGTGAAAAGAAAGGGGATCCGTTTTTTTGAACGCCTGGTTTTTTTGGACAAATATAGAGGAGAATTCCGATATGAGGTGATAACGCTATGATCCGGGCCACAGGTTGTATGTTGGTACTTTTATCCTGCGGATTAGGTTGTCTGAAACTTCATATACAGCTGGAGGATAATTTCCGGGAGTGGTGCCTGTTTCAGGGGGTGTTACTGGAAATCCGGCAAAACAATAACCAGGCGTGTGCTGTAATGGCTGCTCTGATGAAGGAGGCGCTAAAATCCATGCCGCAGGATTCGGTGGTGGCAAAAGCAACCGTGATATGCGAAAAACGTCTTACGGAACGCTGTATGCCTATGGAATGGATCTGGGAACAGTACATTGATATGATACAGAGAAAGGTTCATCTCCCAACGGCGCTTTTGATCCAGGTTAAGAGACTGGGAAGTGTGCTCAGTCATAAAGATAGTGAAACCATTGAGCGCTATCTGGGAGGAGTGCTTGGCCTTCTGTCAGAAGAAATCGAAGAACGCTCGAAGAACATGAAGACCAGAGATGTGGTGCGATCCTCACTGTGTGCCATGACCGGTATCATGACGATCTTGCTTCTTATATAGGAAATCGGAGGAATAGTGGATTTGGAAGTTGGGATTCTTTTCAAAATTGCGGCAGTAGGTATTTTGATTACACTGTTGTCGCAGGTTCTGAAGCACAGCGGGAGAGATGAACTGGCCTTTTTGTCACAGCTGGTAGGATTTATCCTGGTGATCAGTTGGATCGTGCCATATATTTTAGAACTTTTTGAATTAATTGAAAAACTATTAAAAGTATAAGGAGAAATACCATGAATGTTATGTCGGTTTGTGAGATTGCTTTGGTGGGAGCCATTTTTTCCCTGTTATTGTCTTCCTGGCAGCCACAGATCGGTCGTCTGGCAGCTCTTACAGTGATTTTATTACTCTTAGGGCTGATCCTTTATAAGGTTATGGGACTTCTGGATCTTGTTACATTGATGGAGAATAAACTGCAGATTGATAATCTGTATGTGGACATCCTTTTAAAGATGACCGGGATCTCTTTGGTATGTGAGATCACAGCAGATCTGTGTACGCAGGCAGACAGCAGTGTACTGGCAAAACAGATCCGGATGTTTGGACGGGTTTGTGTACTTTACGTAGGATATCCGCTGATCGCCCAGTTGATCGAACTGGTGGAAATGCTGCTGGGAGCATAGGAAAGGGATGTTGGAACATGGATTATTCAGCAATTGAGAAAGCGCTTCGGGAAGAGGGGATTTATGTAGATCTGGCAGGATTGCTGGATCCAACGGCATCTATATTGGGAAATGGGAATGACAGTCTGTTTAAAACGGTTTTAACGTGTTTTTGGGAGGGAATCACCGGGCAAAAGGAAACTTTTATAACTCTTCTTGTGCTGTGTATCGTGTTCGGTTTGATCAGTCAGCTGGCAGAGGCGTTGGAACAGAAGGAATTTAAGGAATATGGGTATTTTATTTATTTTGTCTGCAGCGCCAGCGTTTGTATCAGCCTGTTTATGGAATGCTTCCAAATCGTAGAGAATCTGTTGGAGTCAGTGGTCCGTTATATGCAGGTATTGATTCCGGTTTACAGTATGGGGGTACTTCTTACTTCCGGAAAACAGACAGCAGCCGGATACTATGGAATGATCCTTGGAGCGATCTTTTTGGTGGAACTCATCCTTTCAGCCATTTGCCTTCCCTGCACTAAATTGTTTATGGCAGTGCAACTGGCCAATGCCGGAACAGGGGAGATGATGTTGTCCAAGCTCTGTCAGCTTATCTATGACTGTATGAACTGGGGATTAAAGATTCTTGTTACACTGTTGTGCGGGCTGCAACTGGTACGGGCTTTGATTCTTTCACCGTTAGGTGAACTGACAGAACATGGGGTGTATAAGACCATGATGATGATACCTGGGGTGGGACAGATGACCGGAGGCTGTCTGGAGATGCTGCTTGGATCTTTTAAGGTTATGAAGAACAGCATCGGGGCAGCGGGACTGATTGGGCTTTTTCTGCTGATGCTGACACCCTGTACGGTGCTGCTGGGGTATCTTTTGGCTGCCCGGCTTTTGGAAGCTGTGATGCAGCCTGTGGTAAAAGAAACGATGTTGACCATGATCGGTGGTTGCGGTCAGGGAATCGAACTGCTTTTGAAAGTAGCGCTTTATACGTTTTTGCTGCTGTTTGTCAGTCTTGCGATCTTAACAACATTGTCTTGATTAAGGAGGGGGTGCCCTCAAAACTGTTTAGGGGAGGAAATATGGAATCGGTATTAAACGCGGTCAAGGATTTTGTAGTACTCTATCTTTTGGTGGCATTGTTGATGCAGCTGATCGGTGACGGACAGATCAATAAATATGTGCGCTTTTTTGCAGGAATGGTGTTTGTGCTGATGCTCATGTCTCCTTTTTATCAAATGATCAGGCATGCACCCCTGGAGAAGAACCTTCGAACGGGGCAGCTAAAGGAGTCTTACATAAGTCAGTTGGAATTTGAGCATGTTATGGAGCAGTTTTCGGGACAGACAGCACAGACTGCCATAGGGATACTGATGGATCGTTTCAATGAAACCCTTGCGGAAAAAGGATATGAGATCAAGCAGTATGACTGCAAAGTGGATGAAGAAGACCAACTGACGGAAGCGAATCTGTATGTTGGGAAAAAAGATGACAAAGGATCGGGACTAGCCGGTATGACCACAGAGGCATCCTGTGCACAGGAATGCAGGGCGTTGCTGATAGAAACCTGGAATCCGGAATTTGAATTGAAGGTGTATGGTAAAGATGGAACATAAAGGTCGTTTGTATTTGG
Organism: Lachnospiraceae bacterium; assembly: GCA_051878875.1. GTDB lineage: Bacteria > Bacillota > Clostridia > Lachnospirales > Lachnospiraceae > XBB1006. The sequence goes on from JBJEKY010000154.1 coordinate 28,279, forward strand.
ATAAACTGAGAGAAAAGCTGAAAGCATTGAAAAAAGAAACGATACTTGTTCTTTTTCTGGTGGGGGCACTGCTTCTGATCATTGTGTGGCCTACCGAGTCAAAGGACAGGGGCACAGTGACGGACAAAACGGCGCAGGAAGGAGCAAAAATACAGGATTCACAAAACGAAGAAAGTCTCTGGGAGTATAAACAGCGTATGGAAGAGGAATTAAAAACCATGTTGGAACAAATGGAGGGTGTGGGAGAAGCAAACGTGATGATCAGTGTAGGGGACAGCGGAAAAACAGTGGTGGAAAAAGATGTTTCACTTTCTAAGCATAGTGAAGGAGATGGAGATGATGCTCTTACTGATTCAGATAGAAATGAGGAAACGGTTTATGAGGAGGGGGAAAGTGGGGAACGCCCCTTTATAGTCAATAATCTGTCGCCCAAAATACAGGGAGTTTTGATCGTTGCTGACG
>JBJEKY010000154.1:28840-34074 GCA_051878875.1 Lachnospiraceae bacterium
TTTATAGTCAATAATCTGTCGCCCAAAATACAGGGAGTTTTGATCGTTGCTGACGGCGGAGATGATCCGGAAGTGAAAGCCAAAGTTTTGGAAGCAGTGATGGCATTATTTCAATTAGAGAGTCATAAGATAAGTATCGTAAAAGGAAAATAGACAGGAAGGAAGTATTTTTTTGAGACTGACCAGAATAAAGAATCAGCTGCTTGTGACCATTCTTGTACTGATGATCGCGGTGGGAGGTTATTTTAGCTTTCAGCTATCCAGCCGTGATGCAACGGATCAGGCCATGAGCAATTCCACGTCCAGTGGAGATGCCCTGACGGGAAAAAATGATGAATCCGATCAGAAGGATATGGAGGATGCGGGGGAAGCCGTGATTACTTCCTCCAAAGAGGTTGCGGATTATGCAGCTACAGCCAGAATGAACCGGGAACAGGTGCGCGCGAAATCGAAAGAAGAACTGCAAAAGATCATAGACAATGAATCACTGTCCCAGCAGGCCAGGGATGAGGCTTCGGCGGCATTGGTGGCCATGACTACGTATCAGGATGCGGAAGTTGCCATCGAGAATCTTTTAGCGGCCAAAGGATTCAATAATGTAGTGGTAAGTATTACAAAGGACAGTGTGGATGTGATCGTGGATCTGAAAGTGGTGTCGGATACCCAGCTTATGCAGATTGAAGACATCGTGAACAGAAAAGTAGAGGTGGATCCGCTTAACATCGTTGTCACACCTATGAAAGTAGAGTGAAAACATCGGTTTTCTTGACAAGTCCATAACGGTATTATACAATAAATTGGTTTGAAAATAAGAAGATACCATGAAGATAGATGGAGGAAGTACCTGTGACTGATATCAAAAAAGAAATAGACAAGAGAAGAACCTTTGCCATTATTTCCCACCCGGATGCCGGAAAGACAACACTGACAGAAAAGTTCCTTTTGTATGGAGGTGCCATTAATCAGGCAGGTTCCGTTAAGGGAAAGGCAACGGCGAAACATGCTGTATCTGACTGGATGGCCATTGAAAAAGAAAGGGGAATCTCTGTTACTTCCTCAGTGCTGCAGTTTAACTATGACGGATATTGTATCAATATCCTGGACACTCCGGGACATCAGGACTTTTCGGAAGATACCTACCGTACATTGATGGCTGCAGATTCCGCAGTGATGGTCATTGACGGATCAAAAGGTGTAGAGGCACAGACCAGAAAGTTGTTTAAGGTTTGTGTAATGAGACATATCCCGATTTTCACTTTTATAAACAAGATGGACCGGGATGCTAATGATACGTTTTCTTTGTTGGATGAGATTGAAAAGGAGTTGGGGATTGCAACCTGCCCAATCAACTGGCCCATCGGATCGGGTAAGAATTTTAAGGGAGTGTACGACCGTAATACCGGAAAGGTTATGACATTTTCCGATACCCAGAAGGGAACCAAAGAAGGGCAAGAGCGGGAGTTTGACATGAAGGATCCTGCACTGGCTGCACAAATCGGCCAGGAGTATCTTAATACGTTGTCTGAGGAAATCGAACTGTTGGACGGTGCCAGCGCGGAATTTGATCAGGAGCTGGTAACTAAAGGTGAATTGTCCCCGGTATTTTTTGGATCGGCACTGACTAATTTTGGTGTAGAGACCTTTTTAAAGCATTTTTTGTCCATGACCTATGCACCCCTGGCAAGACAATCCGATCAGGGGCAGATCAGTCCTTTTGAGGATTATTTTTCTGCTTTTGTATTTAAGATCCAGGCAAATATGAACAAAGCACACAGGGATCGAATTGCTTTTATGCGTATTGTATCCGGCAAGTTTGAAGCAGGAATGGAAGTTTATCATGTCCAGGGAGGCAAAAATGTAAAACTGTCACAACCACAGCAGATGATGGCTCAGGAGAGAAAAATCGTGGATGAGGCCTGTGCCGGAGATATTATCGGAATCTTTGATCCCGGCATCTTTTCCATTGGTGATACCCTTACTACCTCACCGGACAAATTTGTATTTGAAGGAATCCCTACGTTTGCTCCGGAGCATTTTGCAAGAGTGCGTCAGGTGGATACCATGAAGCGCAAACAGTTTGTGAAGGGGATTACCCAGATCGCACAGGAAGGAGCGATACAGATCTTTCAGGAATACAATACCGGTCTGGAAGAAATCATTGTGGGTGTTGTAGGTGTTCTGCAGTTTGATGTTCTGAAATATCGTTTGGAAAATGAGTATAATGTGGAAATCCGAATGGAGGCGCTTCCCTATGAACACATTCGCTGGATCAAGGACAAGTCCCTGGATCCGGATAAATTGATCGGAACTTCGGATATGAAGAAAATCCGTGATCTGAAGGGAAATCCGTTGCTTCTATTTGTGCATGAGTGGAGTATTAAGATGACCCTGGATAGGAACGAAGGATTGGAACTGGTGGAATTTAGCAGAGATTAGAAAATGCTTTGTGACAAAGTTACGGATTGTTTGTTACACATTGGATATAGTATAATCAAGAACAAGGACAGGATCCTTTGAAAGAAAAGGGACGGTGTCCGAAGAGCAAGAGGAGGAAATGATATGTCAGTCGTAACAATAACCAAAGAAAATTTTGAAGCAGAAGTAGTAAAAAGTGATAAACCGGTTCTGGTAGATTTCTGGGCATCCTGGTGTGGCCCCTGTAAAATGCTTTCACCGGTGGTGGATGAAGTGGCCGAGCAATCCGACGGATCTTTCAAGGTTGGAAAGATCAATGTGGATGACCAGGGGGAACTGGCAAGACAGTTCCGGGTTATGAGCATTCCGACACTCATTGTTTTCAAGAATGGTTCCGAGGCAAAACGCAATGTCGGAGTCATTACGAAAGAAGAGATTCTTGACTTACTGAAATAATTATTGCATACTAAAGACAGTCACTTTCGTGGCTGTCTTTTTTCCTGAAATTTTATGTTTTTCTGTTGACTTTTCCCACAGGATATACTATGATTAGAACAAGAACGAACACTAGTTCGCAAAACATAGGTTCGAAAAAGGAGAATAACAATGGCGAAAGAAGATAAATTGAAAGCTCTGGATGCGGCTATCGCACAGATTGAGAAGCAGTATGGAAAAGGTTCTGTTATGAAACTGGGAGATTCCTCCGCAAGTATGAATGTGGAGACTGTTCCTACCGGCTCCATTAGTCTTGATATCGCATTAGGATTGGGTGGTGTTCCAAGAGGCAGGATCGTGGAGATCTACGGACCGGAATCCAGCGGTAAGACAACCGTAGCACTTCATATGGTTGCTGAGGTACAGAAACGCGGCGGAATTGCAGGGTTTATTGATGCAGAACACGCGTTGGATCCTGTGTATGCCAAGAACATTGGAGTGGATATTGATAATCTTTACATTTCCCAACCGGATAACGGAGAGCAGGCGCTGGAGATCACGGAAACCATGGTACGATCAGGCGCTGTAGATATTGTGATCGTAGACTCTGTTGCAGCACTGGTCCCGAAGGCAGAGATCGATGGAGATATGGGAGATTCTCATGTGGGTCTGCAGGCCCGGCTGATGTCACAGGCGTTGCGTAAGCTTACCGGTGTGATCAGCAAATCCAATTGTATCGTGATCTTTATTAATCAGCTTCGTGAGAAAGTGGGCATTATGTTCGGTAATCCGGAAACCACAACCGGAGGTCGTGCATTGAAATTCTATTCCTCTATTCGTATGGATGTAAGAAGAATTGAATCTTTGAAACAGGGCGGTGAGGTGATCGGAAACCGTACCAGGATCAAAGTAGTTAAGAATAAAGTGGCACCGCCATTCAAAGAGGCGGAATTTGATATCATGTTTGGAAAAGGAATCTCCAAAGAAGGAGATCTTCTGGATCTTGCGGCAGAGATTGACATCATCAACAAATCAGGAGCATGGTATGCTTATAATGGTGAGAAGATTGGTCAGGGCCGTGAAAATGCGAAATTGTTTCTGGCTCAGAATCCGGATATCTGCGATGAAGTGGAGCAGAAGGTGCGTGATTATTACCATCTGAACGAAGGAACAGAACAGGAAGGGGTTTTAACCGCAGATGAGGCAGGTTCCGAGAAAGAGTAGAGCTGTACAGGAATTTGAAAGTCATCAGGAGATGGTCCTGCATGCAAAGAAGAAAGCTATGAGCTTGCTGGAACGGCAGGATCGTACAGAAGAACAGCTTACGAAGAAACTTCAGGAATATGGTTATTCGGAAGAGGCAGTCAGAGAGGCTGTGGAATATGTAAAGTCTTTTCATTATATTGATGACCGCAGGTTTGCAGAGAACTATATCCGTTATCGCCAAAATGAAAAGAGCCGGCAGCGCCTGAAAATGGATCTATACCAGAAAGGAATTGAGGAATCCATTATCCAGGAGGCTCTGGATGCTGAGTATGAAGCTGACGAAAAGCAGATGGTCTGTAAGCTTCTGGAAAAAAAGAAGTATGATCCAAAGACAGCAGACGGTAAAGAGAAAAACCGTCTGATGGGGTATCTGATGCGAAGAGGGTTTACACTTGAGCAGATCCGCTCCGGAATGCATGAATATGAGGCACAAACAAGCGAAAATACATAATTGCTAATTATTTGTCAAGCACTAGATGTATAATTGTACAGGGAATTATACACTAGTGCTTGACATCGTTTGGGAAAAAGTATAGAATTTAGTTGTTGAAACTATGCCATAATATAGTAAGCCAGATTGCTATAGAAATGTATAAATGTGACAACATTTGAAGTATGAAAACTAAATAAAGGAGGTGCTCCTGTGCATTTTGACATTGTGTCCGCTGTGATTGGTCTTGCAATTGCCCTGATCGTATCCATCCCGGTTACTGCCAATGTGGTAACAGCTCGTCGTAAAAAACAATATGATGAGAAAGTGGGAAGTGCGGAAGAAAGGGCCAGACAGATTATTGACGATGCAGTGAAGACTGCGGAAGCCAAGAAGCGTGAATCAATGCTCGAAATCAAAGAGGAATCCATTCGTACCAAGAACGAATTGGAGAAGGAGACAAAAGAGCGCAGAGCAGAAGTGCAGCGGTTAGAACGCCGCATGGTACAGCGTGAAGAGAGTCTCGATAAGAAGATTTCAGCAGTTGAGAAACGTGAGTCGGATTGTGCAAACAAAGAACAGGAATTGAATGTTCAGCGTGAGCAGATTGCTAAACTTAATGAAGAGCGCGTGCAGGAACTCGAACGAATCTCTGGATTAACCTCCGAACAAGCAAAAGATTATCTTT
>JBJEKY010000155.1:0-5793 GCA_051878875.1 Lachnospiraceae bacterium
GTTCCACTTCCAGGCTGGGCTTAAATTTCTTTAATTCTTCTTCAAAATTAATCATCGCTTTCCTCCTTGATCCTAATAATCTCACCGATCAGATATAGAGAACCTGTACAAAATACAGTCTCCCCACCTCTTGTTTCTTTCACGTTTTCATATGCCTTCTTAATATCTTCCTCAACCACAACTTCCGCATCCGAATACTTGGAAAACAGCTCTGCCATAGTTGATGCCGGGAGCAATCTTCCGCCTTCGATCTGTGTGACCACGATCTTTGTAAACGATAGCTCTTTGCACAGCCGCATAATAGACTGCTCATAATCTTTTTCCTTTACCATGGCAAACAGCAACCGCCGGCCATGTTTGCCCATCCGGGATGCGGTATGGATAAACTGAGTGATCCCATCCACATTATGAGCTCCATCCAGATAGACTCCCTCTTCCAAACGCTGCATTCTGCCCGGCCATTTTGTTTTTCTGACCCCCGTCATGAACTGGGACAGTGATAGCAATCCCTGCTGCATCAAAAGCTCGCAGGCCTGCATAGCCAGTGCCCCGTTCTCTGCCTGATATTCTGCCACAAAGGGCAGTGTCACCGGCCTTTTATGACCATTTAGATCAAAGCAAAAGCTGATGGTATCCGACGTTTTTTCCACCAGTTGGATATCTCCCGGATATACCGGATATACCGGTGCCAAAAGGCTCTCCGCTTTTTTAAAGATCACATCCGCAACCTCTTTATGCTTGGCATCAAACACCACAGGAACCCCATATTTGATGATCCCGGCCTTTTCTTCTGCGATCTTGCCAAGGGTATCTCCCAGATATTCGGTATGCTCCAGACTGATGGACGTGATCACACACACTAACGGTTTCGTCACTACATTGGTGGCATCCAGTCTTCCACCTAATCCGGTCTCCAGCACTGCGATTTCCACCTCTTCATTGGCAAACACCTTCATGCCGATAGCAAACAGCATTTCAAAAAAGGTTGGATGGGGCATTCCCTCTTCCTTCATTTCGGTTATGACCTGCATCACCTGATCAAATGCCTGCAAAAAGCTCTCTTCACTACAATTGTCTCCATTGATCTGAAATCTCTCCGTCAGGTCCACCAGATGGGGAGATGTAAAAAGGCCGCACCGTTTTCCACTTTCCGTCAATGCACTTGCTATCATAGCGCAGACACTGCCTTTGCCGTTACTTCCTGCTACATGGATGGTCTGAAACCCTTCCTGAGGATCTCCCAACCGCCGCATCAGTTCCCGGGTATGCTCCGGTTTGTTTTTCGTTGTGAATTTCGGTGTCTCGTTGATATAGCTTTCTGCTTCTTTATATGTCATGGTTTGATTCCTTATCTTTAGGTAGTTCTTTTCCATTATAATATAGGGGTGGCGAAATTCAAGTTCTTTTGTGTATTTTTCGCTTCTTTTTCATCGCAGGAACTGACAAAAAGGACCCTGCATACACAGGATCCTTCTCTTTTGATATTTAAAATACACTGTCTACAATACGTTCCATGTGGATCTTATCCACATGTTTTATGAACTGTACCGCAAATTGTTCTTCTTTTACATTCAGTAATACATCGTCAATACGTATCACTGTTCCGGGACACACTTTTCCATACACCGATACCATCGCTCCATCAGCCCTGCTCACAATAGAAGTCAGTTCCTCTAACTCCAGTCTTGCCTCCTGCAAGGTGGTATTTTCCCGGATCTTCATTCGAAGCATAGACACTTTTCGGGGATCCGGCTTCGGTTTTTCCATCACCGTTTTGGGTGCCATCTCCCGCTCAATCTCCTGCACTTTCTTATCGATTGCTTCCATGTTCTTCTGAACAGATTCGATCTTATGCTCCAATACTTTTAGTCTCCGGTACACATCAACCTCCGCACCCACGGCAAGGGAAGTCTTTACTTCCATCTCATTGCCGATGCTATTGGCCTCTATGCCGCTGATAGCCCGGAGAGTTCCTCCCACAATGGAACCTCGTTGTCCAACGATGACGATTTTTTCTCCACAGACCACATCGCAGTTAAACAACACTTCCGCATTAATGGTACCCCGGATATCCAAAGATGCATATTCAATAAACTTTGCAAAAAGGTTGCCCTTCGTCTTGATCACCGCCTGGGAATTTCCCATCAGACCGCTTTTCAAAACAATATCCCGGCCGGCTTCCATACTGGCGCTCTCTACTATTCCATCTATGGTAATGGATCCGGTGGCCTTGATCATCATCCCCGCTTTCACGGTTCCATGAATGATCACATCTCCTGTAAAATCAATGTTTCCAACCGACAGATCCACATCGCCCGGAATCTCATATAATGGGCTAATGGTGATCCTGTCCATCTGATAATCGATTTTTCCGTCCAGGTCCGCATAGTAAGAGTTGCCATCTTCACTTCTGGAAAAACCTTTTCCCTTTAATGGCGGTAATTCTCTGCATCGCTTGGCAGCAATCGGTGCTCCTTTTACATTAAACCCGTTTTCGCCTTGCTGACAGGGATGATACTCTGCGATCTTTTCGTCTTTCCCAACAGTGGCTATGACATTCACATCATAGTAATCTGCAGAACCGTCCGGAAGGATCTTCGGCGCCCGGTTAAAACTTCTGCTGAAGAAAAACTCGTAATTACCATCATGACCTTCCACCGGTCTTTTTCCCACAGCAATTCTGCGCTCCACCATGTAGATCTTGTCATCCACCATTTTTCGAAGCATCTCCCGGTCAATCCCGGCCTTGATTCCCAGGGCATTCAGATATTCTTCCAAACCTTCCGCTGTATATCCCTGTTCATCTTGCGGCACAGGAAGCTGCAAAAATGCTTCCATATTATCATATGAAGTTCGTAATTTTGGTTTTTCTGCTGTTTCTAAACCCATTCCACACTACCTTTATATCCCATATGCCCCAGCTTTTTTCTGCTCCTCCATACCCGTTACCTAAACAGGAAGTACGCTCATCCAAACCTCTTTTTCATGTGACGTACAAAAGGATGGCAGAATATATAAGAATATTCTACCATCCAATGCGGTTTGTTGCAAGTATTTACTCTACTTTCACTATTTTTTCAATTTTATAGAAAACTACCAGGTGCTCTTCTTCCTGTTCCACTATTGGAAGCTGGCAAGGCGTTCTTCTACCTGTTGCATCATCTGCTGGTATTTTTCCAGCTTTTCTTTTTCCGCCTGAATTTTGGCTGCAGGTGCTTTGCTGGTGAAGTTTTCATTGTTCAGCATATTGTTGGAACGCTCCAGTTCCTTGGTAAGACGCTCTTTTTCCTTCAGAAGACGGGCTTTTTCCTTCTCGAAGTCTACCAACTCTGCCAACGGAATGTAGCAAACCGCATCTGCAGTCACTACGGAAACCGCATCTTCGGCAATGCCTGACTTATCCGCCTGGATCACGATCTCGCTGGCAGATGCCAGGTTGGAAAAGCTTTTCTCAAAGGTACGGAAAGCTTCCCTCGCGTCTTCCTGTTCGGCCACAATAATAAGTTTTGCCTTTCTGCTTGGTGGAACATCCATGCCGGTCCTGGTGTTACGGATACCGCGAACCAGCTCTTTTACCATCTCAAACTGCTTCTCACACTGGTCAAACTTCCACTCTTCCTTATATTTCGGCCAGGTTTCCAGCATAATGCTTTCTTTTTCCGGAAGAAGGGTGCAATAGATCTCCTCCGTGATAAACGGCATGAACGGATGCAGTAAGATCATGGACTGGGTCAGCACGGTTTTTAAGGTCCATAGTGTGGCATTCGCTGCCTTAGGATCCTCTTCTTTTGCCCAAAGACATGGTTTGCTCATTTCAATGTACCAGTCACAGAACTCATCCCAGATGAAATCCTGAACCTTGGATAATGCAATACCGAGTTCGTATTTATCCAGATTCTCAGTTACTTCTTTTACCAGATTATTTAATTTTGCCAAAATCGCCTTATCCAGACTGCCCAAATCCTGCAACGACGGTTCTGTGATCTTCGCTCCGTCCAGATTCATCATAATGAAACGGGACGCATTCCATACCTTGTTGGCAAAATTCCGGCTGGCTTCCACACGCTCGTTGTAGAAACGCATATCATTTCCCGGTGCATTTCCTGTAAGAAGGGTCATTCGCAATGCATCAGCTCCGTACTGGTCGATGATGTCCAGCGGATCGATACCGTTTCCTAAGGACTTACTCATTTTTCGTCCCTGGGAATCTCTTACCAATCCGTGCATCAATACGGTGTGGAACGGACATTTACCGGTATGCTCATATCCGGAAACTACCATTCGGATTACCCAGAAGAAAATAATATCGTAGCCGGTAACCAGTACGTCGGTCGGGTAGTAATAATCCAGATCTTCTGTCTGCTCCGGCCATCCTAATGTGGAAAATGGCCACAGCGCAGAAGAGAACCAGGTATCCAGGGTATCCGGATCCTGTTCAAAATGGTTCTTTCCACACTTCGGACAAACCTTGGGCATTTCTTTGGCTACCACGATCTCGCCGCAGTCCTGACAGTAGTATGCAGGGATCCTGTGACCCCACCATAACTGTCTAGAAATACACCAGTCTCTCATGCCCTCTAACCAGTGGAAGTATGTTTTGGAATAATTTTCCGGAACAAACTTCAGATCACCTTTTTCAATAGCGGTCATAGCAGGCTTTACCAATTCATCCATTTTTACGAACCACTGGGGTTTTGCCATAGGCTCTACCGTGGTCTTGCAGCGGTCATGGGTTCCTACATTGTGAACATGCTCTTTAACCTTCACAAGAAGTCCCTGCTCCTCAAGGTCTTTGATCATGGCTTCTCTTGCTTCGTAGCGGTCCATTCCTGCATATTTGCCGCACTGCTCATTCATGGTGGCATCATCGTTTAATACGTTGATCTCTTCTAAGTTATGACGTTTTCCAACTTCAAAATCATTCGGATCATGAGCCGGTGTGATCTTCACGCAGCCGGTTCCGAATTCCATATCTACATACTCATCCGCAACAATGGGAATCTCTCTTCCTACTAATGGAAGAATGGCTGTTTTTCCTACCAGATGTGTGTACCGCTCATCCTTGGGATTTACGGCGATGGCAGTATCACCGATCATGGTCTCCGGACGAGTGGTTGCAATTTCCACAAACTCATCACTGTCCTTGATGGGATACTTGATATGCCAGAAATGTCCCGGCTGCTCTACGTGCTCTACTTCCGCATCGGAAATGGAGGTCTTACATACCGGACACCAGTTTACGATACGGTTTCCTTTATAAATATAGCCTTTGTTGTACAAGTCGATGAAAACGTCGGTTACCGCTTCGGAGCATCCCTCGTCCATGGTAAAACGTTCTCTCTCCCAGTCTGCGGCAGAACCGATCTTTTTAAGCTGACTTACGATCCGTCCGCCGTACTCTTCTTTCCACTCCCAGGCCTTCTCCAAAAAGCCTTCACGACCCAGATCATTTTTATCGATTCCTTCTGCTTTCAGTTTATCAATGATCTTAACTTCTGTTGCAATGGCTGCATGGTCGGTTCCCGGCTGCCATAAGGTATTAAATCCCTGAAGTTTCTTATAACGGATCAGGGTATCCTGCATGGTATTATCCAGTGCATGGCCCATGTGAAGCTGTCCGGTAATGTTTGGCGGCGGCATCACAATGGTAAACGGTTTTCTGCTGCGGTCTACTTCAGAATGGAAGTAACCGTTCTCTTCCCATTTTTTGTACAGTCTGTCTTCCAGACCCTTTGGATCATAAGTTTTTGCTAATTCCTTGCTCATCTTATTCGTCCTTTCCTTACGATATAT
>JBJEKY010000156.1:0-30303 GCA_051878875.1 Lachnospiraceae bacterium
ATCTTATGTACTATGACTATAACACATTCTGTTTCATTTTAACAGTGCAAAATGAAGGAAAAATAAAATCTGTACAAAATTCATAAAATTCTCCAAAAATATTCCACTGGATTTTTCAAAAATTTTATTTTCCTCATTAGCATATCCAACCGCCATCGTCACTTTGCTTAATCTTCCAGCCTTACCGATTTCACTACTTCGTCTACTACCGGGACATGATACACAAATCCATCGGACTCCTCTACCTGTTCTGACACTTCTACAGACTCCAGACGTTCTACTTCATCCCAGCCGTCAACTACTTTACCGATCACTGTAAAGTTTCCGTTTAAACGTTCTGCTTCTTTTAAGGTAATGAAAAACTGGCTTCCGGAAGCGGCTTCTGCAAATCCCGCCATACCTACTGTACCACGTACAAACTTCACGGCTGCATTCTCAGGATTCGTTTTAAATTCCGGTTCCACCATTTCGTCAATGTCCGCATCCAATCCGTCCTGAAACAGCGGCTGGATCACAAAGCCCGGCTCTAACCGCTCGATTTTCTTGCCGTCATACTTTTTCATTTCGATCATCTTCATCACGTGTGCACATGCAATGGGTGCGATTTCCGGCATCAGTTCGATCACAATGCTTCCTCCGCGCTCCATGGTGACTTTCATACGTTTCTTTTCCATTTCTCTTCTCCTTTTCCCGTTTAAAAAACCGTGCACGAAAGCTCTTCGTGCACGGCCTTATAAACCATTTACGTTTCTTATACTCTGGACAGATATTCACCTGTTCTGGTGTCAATCTTAATGGTATCGCCCTGTTCTACGAACAATGGAACATATACAGTTGCTCCGGTCTCAACCACTGCCGGTTTGGTAGCGCCCTGTGCGGTATCGCCCTTGAATCCCGGTTCAGTTTCGGTGATCTGAAGCTCTACGAATAATGGTGGCTCTACAGCAAACACGTTGCCATTATGAGAACAGATCTTAACCATTTCGTTATCTTTTACAAACTTCAGAGCATCGCCGATGGCTTCCTGGTTTAATCCGATCTGCTCATAGGTCTCTAAGTTCATGAAGTAGTACAGATCTCCATCGTTGTAAAGATACTGCATATCGTTACGATCGATACGAGCCTGTGGGAACTTCTCGGTTGGACGGAAGGATTTTTCAATTGCTCCGCCATTCTTGATATCTTTTAATTTTGTACGAACAAACGCTGCGCCCTTACCGGGTTTCACGTGCTGAAATTCAACGATCTGGTACACACTGGATTCATATTCGATGGTGATACCATTTCTGAAATCGCCTGCTGAAATCATTCGTCTTCCTCCTAATAATCTTTTGCTTAAAACACTCTTCTGAAAATTATATACTAAAATGCTATGCTTTTCAAGTTTTTTGTGAAGAAACTGCCAAAAATCTAGTAAAACTTCCTCTTTCTTCCGCCGGAAAGTCGAAAAGCAAGCATCACCGGCTGCTCCAACACCCGTTTCACCAGAATATGTTTTTCTTCCTTAGGTCCCAATCGTTTCACCATGATCACTTTCACACCGGCGTTTTTGGCTCCCCAGACATCAGTAAATACCTGATCTCCGATGAAAACCGTATTCTCCCTGGTGGTTCCCATCAGCTCCATGGCTTTAAGATAGCCGTCCGGCTTGGGTTTTCCGGCATGAAAAATAAAACGGGCACCAATCTCTTCATTAAACATTTTTACCCGTCGTTCATTGTTATTAGACAACAGACAGACTTCAAATCCCATCTTCCTTATTTCATCAAGAAAACGGATCGCCCTCTCATCCGCCGGGGCACAATCAAATACCAGGGTATTGTCAATATCAAAGATCAACCCACGATATCCCAATTCATACAATTTCTGATAATCTATATGGAAGGTGCTTTCCTCCCATGCATCCGGAAATAATTTTGCCATAATCCTCCTTAAAAAAGCCCATGTCATACACATGGGCTTTATTCCTATTATTCTATAATGTAAAATTCTCCAACATCCTGTTGCTGTTCTGCGCATCCCTCTGCACCTGTTCATTAGACTTACTTCCAACAAACATCTGATACTGTCTGAGCACCTCATCCTTATGCGCCTTTGGAACCTCGTTCACATAGTCCAAAGATGCCAGATCGCTTTCACTGCCCTTTAATTCATAACGTGCAGCAGGATCATATCTTAAGGCGAAGTCATAGGATGTTTCATTCTGCCGGGCAGCCCTCTCGCTTAAATAGGGGCTGCTTTCAGCGGAAAAACTTCCCGCCTGCGAACTATCATTCAGGTATTCCCCCGGCTCTATGTTCACAGACTTCACAGATGCATCTGCGCTCTCTATTCTATTAGCATAAAACCCTACTGCTTCATAGGGACGAATTCCTGTAATATTCATAAGCTACTACAACTTCCTTGTTTCCTGTTTTCCTTCTTGCATGTAATATATCGGAAGGATTTCCGCAAACTTTACACATAATTTGAAAAAACTCATCGGAAAAGCTTCTGCCTTTATTTAAACCTATTTATCTAAAATCTTCTTCAACTCATTCATGAAGGTATTTACATCCTTAAATTCTCTGTAAACGGAAGCGAAACGCACATACGCAACAGCCTCCAGATCCTTCAGGTATTTCATGACGATCTCACCGATCTCAGAACTGGGAATCTCTTTTTCTTCCCTGCTGAATACTTCGGTTTCCACATCATCCACCAGTTTGTTGATCTGCTCTGCCGAAATAGGACGCTTGTGGCAGGCTCTGAGCACTCCGGCCTCAATCTTGGAACGGTCATACTGCTCGCGGTTATTATCCTTCTTGATCACAATTAACGGAATGGTTTCCACCTTCTCATAGGTTGTAAAACGTTTATTACAATCATCACAGATCCTGCGGCGGCGAATGGAATTATTATCGTCTGCCGGTCTGGAATCAATTACGCGGGTGTTATCACTTCCGCAAAACGGACACTTCATACAAGACTCCTCCTCTTCCTGTGTCTGGCGCATTCCACTAGTTTCATAGTACACTAGTTAAAAGGAAAAATCTAGTACTTTTTGACAAAAAAAGTGCCCTTATCATCCTATTTTCTATCACTATGCAATTCACATACATTCACCAGAATAATATCCGGTCCGATCCTTACAATGTTGCGATAATCAATGCAAAAACTGGTATCACGCCCAAAGATCCCACATATCCTTCCCGGTCCCGGGATGATCAGGTTTAAGATGCAGCCGGTCTTTTCCTCAAACTCAATATCGTTGACATAGCCCAGACATTTTCCATTGGCTATATTGATCACTTCTTTGTTTTGAAATTCACTATAACGCATACCGATCTTCAGACATTCCTGTTTTTATAGTGTATGCCGCTTTCCGTCAAATGGTGAAAAAGCGGTCACGTTTTCCGTGACCGCCATAATGTACTCTTTCAATATACCAAGCCGTTACTTCTTTACACATTAAAACGGAACAGGATCACATCGCCGTCTTTCACCACGTAATCCTTACCTTCAATGCCCACAAGTCCTTTTTCCTTGGCTGCCGCAAGGCTTCCCAGATCCAGAAGATCCTGATAATTTACTACTTCAGCCTTGATGAATCCGCGTTCAAAATCCGTATGGATCTTACCTGCCGCCTGCGGTGCCTTGGTTCCCTTCTTAATGGTCCATGCACGGGTTTCGTCTTCTCCGCTGGTAAGATAACTAATCAGGCCAAGCAGCTTATAGCTTGCTTTAATAAGTTTTTCCAGACCGGATTCTTTTAAGCCCAGTTCTTCTAAGAACATCGCCTTCTCCTCGTCATCCAGTTCCGCGATCTCCTGCTCGATCTGGGCGCAGATCACGAACACTTCGCTATCCATACCCTTTGCATAGTCTTTAACCTGCTGAACAAAGCTGTTTGTTGCTCCGTCATCTGCCAGATCATCCTCTGCAACGTTAGCTGCAAAGATCACCGGTTTTGCTGTTAGCAGATTTAAGGTTTTTACAAAAGCTGCCTCTTCTTCGTCTTCGAACAAAAGACTCTTAGCCAGTTTGCCTTCTTCCAGATGCGCCTTTAATTTTTCCAGGATAGGAAGTTCTTTGGCTGCTTCCTTATCCATTCTTGCCGACTTGGCTGTTTTGGCAATCCTTCTTTCCAGAATCTCCAGATCGGAAAATACCAGTTCCAGATTAATGGTCTCAATGTCACGTACCGGATCGATGCTTCCGTCTACGTGCACGATGTTGGTATCTTCAAAACAACGCACTACATGTACAATGGCATCCACTTCACGGATGTTGGCAAGAAACTGGTTGCCCAATCCTTCACCTTTACTTGCACCTTTTACCAGACCTGCAATATCTACAAACTCAATGACAGCCGGAGTTACTTTCTTGGAATGATACAGATCTCCCAGCTTCTTTAAACGCTCATCCGGTACTGCCACCACACCCACATTGGGGTCAATGGTACAGAACGGGTAGTTGGCAGATTCTGCTCCTGCCTTGGTCAGTGAATTAAACAGGGTACTTTTTCCCACATTGGGAAGTCCCACGATTCCTAATTTCATAATTTATTATTCTCCTTCTAAAAGTATTGAGTTTACTTTATTTCTATCATTTTTCTTTTTTAGAAACCTTAATACAGTAATATAGTGTACCACATCAGGGGCAAAATGTACATTAAAAATGAGCACAAAGCGGGTCCCCCTTCTTCATGTACAAAGAAAAGGGACATAGTGTTATGACACCATATCCCTTTTGAAATTCTTTTTTCTCTACTGATCCGGAAGAAATCTTCGGATCACCTGTTTTAGTTTCATCGAATTAATGGGCTTTCCCACATGTTCATTCATCCCGGCTTCCAGACATTTCAGACGGTCTTCCGCAAACGCATTGGCAGTCATGGCAATAATGGGAATGGTCTTTGCATCTTCCCGCTCCATGGCGCGGATCGCCTGTGTCGCTTCCAGCCCATTCATCACCGGCATCTGGATATCCATCAATATCTCGTCATAAGTACCAACCGGTGCGTTTTTAAATTCTTCCACTGCCAGTTTGCCGTTTTCCACGGCCACCACCCGGGCTCCGGATCTTCTTAAAAGTTCACAGAGGATTTCTGAATTGATCTCATTATCCTCAGCAGCCAGAAAACAAAATCCATCAAATTCCTGTTCTCTGATTGTCTCTTCGACATGATCACATTTCTCTTTTTCAGCCTGCTCTATGGCAATATCGAAATCAAGATCTACCCGGACAGAGGTTCCTTTCCCCGGTTCACTGTCAATGGCAATCTCTCCACCCATAAGATCAACCAGACCTTTGGTGATTCCAAGCCCCAGCCCGCTTCCTTCCACATTGGTCGTATTCTTGCTCCGGGCAAAGGGTTCAAACACATGTTGCAAAAAATCTGCTGACATACCCACACCGGTATCCCGGACCACAAAACAGTATCCAATCCGTGTAGGAAAATCTTCTGTGTTTTCTTCTACTACCAGTTTCACCTGGCCACCCTCCGGTGTAAACTTGAGGGCGTTTCCAATGAGATTAATAAGGATCTGATTGATCCGCAGAGAATCTCCATAGAACCCATGGTGCTCGGTGTGATCCTCTACAGCAAATGTAATACCCTTGCTCATAGCCTGGGGCATCAAAATAGAATTCACCCGGCCAAGGATCTCCGGAAGCCAAAGCTCTTCCCTGTTCAACGTCAACTTGGACTCCTCGATTTTATTCATATCCAGAATATCATTTACTAACGAGAGCAAATGCTCGGAAGCAAGAGATATCTTATTCAAACAGTCCATCAGACGCTCCTTATCTCCTGCATTTTCCTTTGCCAACTCTGTCATACCGATAATGGCATTCATTGGTGTTCGGATGTCGTGACTCATAGAAGAAAGGAAATCACTCTTTGCGCGGCTGGCTACCTCCGCAGCATGCAATGCCTGCTTTAATGCCTCCTGATTCTTCCGTTCAGCTTCCAGGGTATCGGTGATATCCGTTCTTGCAAAACAGATCTTACCCAATTTCACATCAATGGCAGAGATATTCAGATTTTTCATGCGTATCTGATTCTTCTCATTTTTTACGGAATATGTGATCGAGAAAGCGTTTTCCTGTTCCAGACGCTTTAGAAGTGCTGTTTTGTCAAATAAAAGGGACAGCTTCTTTCGATCTTCCTCCAGAACATAACTGTCCAATGCTTCCTTCAGATGTTTATCATATTCAAATACCTTTCCGTTAAACACACCTGACTTCCAGTCCGGAATAATGGTCTGGGTATTCTTGTATATGTCAATTTCCGAAACCTGATCATAGTTTACAGCCGCCAGTTGAAGCATGGTTTTCTCATGCACCACCTGCTGGGTCACATCCTTGATGGTGATACTTCCGGTAAGCTCTTCCGTATCCGGATCCATCAAAAGCCTGGTGGTAAAACGGGCATATCTTCCGGTTTCATCTTTTGGTAATTTTACAAAGCAAACTCGGGTTAGCTCTTTTTTTCCTTCCTGATATGTCCGGATCATTGCATCATTACAGAAAGAACGATAAAACGCCTGCCGTTCTTCCTCATCAACGATCAGCTTGGATAATCTGGAGATCAACAGATCCCGTCTCATACCGATTCCATCCGTAAGTCCGGCACCACTGTAGTCGATCATTTCCAGAACCTTGTTCCGGCTGATGCAACAATGCCCTACTAAAAGTACATTGGGTCCGGCGGTTCGGTAATGCCGCTCCAACTGTTCCCGATACTGCCGCCTTAGCTTGTCATGTTCTTCCATTTCCCGGGTCAGATCATGAAAGGTGCAATAGACCCGCCTGTCTCCATTTTCATCCTTAACCGTGGTCATGGAGTTCTTTACCCAAATATAGCCCTGGTTTCCCTTTTTTAACCGATAGGTAAGCTCCGTACACTCTTCTCCGCTGTTAAAAAACTCTTCCAGTTCCCGTGATAATTTCACCGCATCCCCGGGGTGAACGCCCAGCATAGCATTCTGACGATACAGATCCCACACTTCGTCCATGCTCATACCGGTCATTTCTGCAAATCCTTCCGAAAGGAATTCAGGAAGAATGGATCCATCCGGAGTATGCCGTACTACAGCAATCCCTCCCTGAATAGAATTCAGGATGGTTTCTTTTTCCTGATTCTCCCGGTTGATGCGAATGTAATCTTTTTCACTAAGTCTTTCCTGTATGGAAGCTGCATCCTCAAGCTTTCTTTTCATCCTGTCTTTCTCCACTCCCGCTTAACTTTCGATCATGTCTTCCGGTAGCCATTTTAACAAAAGACGTTTCAACCGTTTCAATTCTACCGGCTTCTCAGTAAAGTCATCGATTCCTGCCATCAGGAACTGCTTCTTTGTCTTCTCTGAACTGTCACCTGATAATGCCACAATCGGAACGCTACGCAAATATGCAGCTTTTTCCCGGTCACCGGCATTCTTATATTCCTGTGCCCGTTTTCGGATCTTCTCGGTAGTTTCCACACCATTCATATAGGGCATCATATAGTCCATAAAGATCAGATCGTACCGGTTTTCCTCAATCAGCTGCAAAGCCTTTTCTCCGGAATTCGCTGTATCCACGGTCATTTTAAGCGGAGCCAGAAGTTCCTCCGCGATCATTAAATTGATCGCGGTATCATCTACAATAAGAACACGGGCTTTCGATGCCGTAAACTGTTCTTCCTCCTGCCATGCCTGCTTATGGACACCGGATCCTGATGTCACATCCATACCGGATGCCAATCCCTGCCAAATGGTAAAATAAAACTCTGTACCTTTACCGTATTCGCTGGTTACTTCTAATTGACCGCCCATCAGGGAAATGAAATCTCTGGAAATGGACAATCCCAGTCCTGTACCTTCTTTTTCATGGTTTTTCTTTGTATCCACCTGGGTAAATGCCTCACCAAGCTTGCTTAGATCCTCAGACTTGATTCCCTGTCCGGAATCCTCCACTGAAAAACGTAGTGCCCTGCGATTTTTCTCTTCTTCCACACAGGTAATGGTTAGTTTAATGTATCCCTCTTCTGTAAACTTTACGGCATTATTCATCAGATTGATCAGGATCTGACGGATTCTAAGGCTATCCCCCACCAGCACCCGGGGTATTTCTTCATCCACCTCATAGATCAGGTGGATCGGCTTACTTCCGATCCTGTTTTCAATGATCATTTTCACATCTGAGATCATGGGACGCAGCTCATAAGCATCCTCCACGATCTCCATTTTTCCGGCCTCGATCTTGGACTGATCCAGAATATCATTCACGATCATAACCAGTGCCGAACCGGAATTCTTAATATTGCGGAGGTACTTCTCCTGTTTCTCAGTCAAACTGTCCGTATCCCGTAACAACAGATCCGTCATGCCCACCACGGCATTCATGGGGGTACGGATTTCATGAGATACTACCGACAAAAAGGCAGACTTAGACTCATTGGCGGCCTCGGCAATCTCCTTTTGTTCCTTTAATTCCATGGTATAACGCTGTTTTTCCGTTATATCCACAAATGCATAAATGGTGCCCCTGAGACTTCCGTTCTGATATAAAGGTTGAGCCTCCAGCATATAAACTTTCTCTCCCCGGATAATGTTTCCGTCCTCTCCGGCAAGAGCCTTCATCTTATCTGCCTCGATCTTCATCCCCTCATAGATATCCGGGTACATTTCACCGGTGGGTTTGTTAAAGAAAACCACCCGGTCATTTTCGTCCACCGCAATAATGCTTTCCGAAAGATAATCTACCAAATAGCCCTTGACCAGTTCCAGCGTATCCATCAGATTATGTTTAAAGATAGCCACCGACATCAAAACCGCGCTGATGGTATAAGCCAGCGATGTTACATCAAAACCGCCTGTGGTACCGGTTAAGAAGAGTAGGAAACTACCTCCCTCCAGCAAAACACAGATTAACATATACTGTAACAGGATCCGTCGTTCCCGGCTCTGTTCTTCTTTGATCTTTCGTGATAGAATTACAAATCCCAGGATCATGTACAGGATGACCAAAACCATATACAGCAGATAAAACAGGCCATGTCCGAACACATTGTGCGCAAACAAGCCCTTATCCACATAAGTCCAGCCGGTATAATAAAGGGTATTATACTCACAGGTCAGTACCAGGATCAATATAAGAAAATGAAAGCCTGCAAGACACACAAATATTTTTCTTGGAATATGAAGTTTGCATAAGCTAATGACCAGTCCAAAAAAGCATAGCGGGATCAGTACTTTTCCAATATAGGAAAACTTCGTTCCCAAAAGTGCCTCTCCGGAAGAATGCGCAGTCATCTCCATCAAATAACCCATGTTATTGATCAATGTGGCAAAACTGTACAAAAACAGACAGCTATGCTGCCAACTACTCCATTTGAAAAAGATATAAACGCATTCCACCGCCATAAGTACAATACTTAAACTCTGTACCAGGACCAGTATTTCAAAATACATACTCCATCTCCTCCTTAGTATCGTGCTTATCTCCTGGCATCGTCCTTTGACTCGATCACCAGTAGAATTCCTTCTTCCAGTTCAATTTCCGCTACAGCATCCACAATCTCGTTGCTGACACCTCTGGCCAGTCCACTGGTCAGAGTAAATCTGTCCAAAGGATATTTCATACCCCTTAAAGTAAGTCCCTTCACACAAGGCGTAAATGGGATCAACGAAACATATTCTCCATATTGCTGATCCTTTCGGATCACCATGGATTCCCGGATCATGGATATACGGTTGTTCTCATCAAGGATGCAACAGTGCACCCACTGATCCAACGCCATCTTCAATAGCTGGATGTTTCCCAGTACATGATCCATCCGGGTCCCGGTAGCTCCGTAAATCTCAATATGGTCTGCTCCCAACGACATGGCAAGACGCATGGCAAGTTCCGTGTCGGTTTCGTCTTTTACTGAAGAATGTCTTTCAATCTTAGACTGGTTCTTCTGCTGTAAAGTCTCCAGGGTTCCCGGGGCTATTGAATCAAAATCCCCTACGATATACCCCGGCCAAAACCGGGAATCAAGGAAAAATTCCGCGCCGTGATCCACTGCGATGATCTCATCAAACGCTGTCGCTTTCAGCCTCTCTTCCACAAACTCCTTACAGATACTTCCCCCCGTAACAATGGCAACTTTCATCTCTTTACCCTAACCGTTTCAAAAATTCTCTCGTATTTTCTGCCGCATCTCCTTTGAACACAGCGCTTCCCGCAACAAAGACATTCGCTCCCGCCTCTTTGATGGATACCACATTGTCAAGATTTACTCCTCCGTCTACCTCAATATCCACCGAAAGATTCCGCTGTTCGATCATTTTCCTAAGGCGACGTACTTTTTCTGTGCAGTACTCAATATACTTCTGTCCACCAAAACCCGGATTTACCGTCATGATCAAAACCATATCCACCTTATCCAGAATGTACTCAAGTACATTTAGATCGGTGGCCGGATTCAAAGCTACACCCGCCTTGCAGCCGGCATCTTTGATATGTGCCACTGTCCTGTCTAAATGTGTACAGGCTTCCTGGTGAACACAGATGATATCTGCCCCGCACTTGGCAAATTCTTCAATATAACGATCCGGCTCCTCAATCATAAGATGTACATCAAACACTTTCTTTGTAACCGGACGGATGCTTTTGATCACCGGCATTCCAAAAGAAATACTTGGCGCAAACGCCCCATCCATTACATCAATGTGCACATACTGGGCACCTGCTTCATCAATACATCTGACCGCCTCTGCAAGATTTCCAAAATCTGCTGATAACAGAGATGGTGATAAAATATAATCCATACCTGACTCCTCTTTAAATCGTTTCTTAGCGCTACCGCTTAATACCGTTTGATATTCTTTAGTTCTTCAAAAAGCAGACGGTAATTCTCATACCTTACTCTGCTTATCTTTCCATCTTCCACAGCACACTTTACACCGCAATCCGGTTCCTCCATATGGTTGCACCCATCAAACCGGCATCCGCCCTCAAAGTCTGCAAATTCATGATAATACTCTTTCAGTTCTTCTTTCTCAACTTCATTGATATACAATGTAGAAAAACCGGGCGTATCCATGATATAGGTTGTCCCGCTAACCGGGATTAACTGGGAATGTCTGGTGGTGTGTTTTCCCCGTTTGATCTTTTCACTGATAGAACCGGTCTCCATCTCCACATTTCCCTGGATCGCGTTGATCAAAGATGACTTGCCCACACCGGATGGTCCGGCCACCGTGGTTGTTTTATCTTTTAAAAGTCCATTTAACTCTTCTAATCCGATTCCTTGTTTACTGCTGGTAAACAGTATGGGATATCCGCTGCCTTTATAAATCTGTTCCAGTTCTTCCCTCTCTTTAGAATCCAGAAGATCACATTTGTTAAAACAGATCACCACCGGAACCTGTTCCAATCCCATTCGGATCAGAAATCTGTCCAGCAGGTTAAAGCTGGGATCCGGCTGCCTGGCTGCAAAGATAACCATAGCCTGATCCACATTGGATACTGCCGGGCGCAACAGTTCGTTGGTTCTTGGAAGAAGCTGTGTTATATTGCCCGTTTTCTCTTCCTCATCGATCAGGTCGATCATAACGTTATCACCTACCAGCGGTTTCTTATTCAGTTTTCGAAAAATACCTTTTGCCTTACATTCATAGATACCGGATCCTACTACATGAACATAGTAGAATCCGGCAATTCCTTTTACAATCTTTCCCTGCATCGTTTAATTTGCTTTCTTGAAGCTAACGCTTCTGGTTTCCTCTTCCGTGTATACGTCGTCCGGATCTTCCTCACTTACATAGGTCCACACGATCTTCAGCTTTCCGCTGGAAACCGTCAGATTATCCACGGAAATCTTCTTCGGGAAGGATGTGGTCTGTGTATTGTATACAGTCTTTCCGTCTGCAATAAGCTGTATGCTGGCTGATTCCACAATATACAAGGTATCATTTTTCTCCACATCATCTGCCTCGTCTATCGTAGTGGAATAAGTATAGTAAGTTGTTTCGGCTCCCAAACTTACTACCAGCTTAATAGCCGTTCCCGGTGCTGCGCTTCCTGATACAGACTGGCTGATCACCTTTCCTTCCGCCACACTGTCATCATACTTGGAGGATACGCTGACGCTAAAACCGGCTGCTACGAGTTTTTCCCGTGCAGTTGCTTCCTTCTTTCCGACCACATCAGGAACCTCTACGGTTTCACTGCCCCGGCTTACCACCAGGGTGATCACATCACCCGCATGTACGGTTGAACCTGCTTCCGGTGAAGTGGAGATAACTTTTCCCTGCTCTACGGAAGCATCGAAACTATAGCTTACAGAAACCACCAGATTATTTGGTTCAGACTGCAGAACCGTGGTAGCATCTGCTTCACTCTTGCCTTTTACATCCACCAGGCTAAAGCCCTCTGCCCCGGCACAGATCACCACCTCGATGGTAGTATTCTTCTCAACCATATCTCCGGCGTTTACACTCTGAGAAATGATCTGTCCTTCCTCATATTCTTCGGACTCTTCGGTACTTGCCAGCTGGATTCCCAGATCCATACCGTTTAACAGCTCTTTTGCCTCTTCAAAGGTTTTACCTCTGACATCGATCATTTCAACCTGATTTCCATCTTCACTGATATTCTGCTCGTCATCGTTCTTTTTACCGGATCCGAAATGGAACCAGTCTAATACCGTTCCCAGGATTAAGATCACCACGACTACCATGAAGACAGCTGCAATAATACCCATAATGGTCACCGCTTTTTCCATCTTCGGGTTTAAGATCGGTTTCTCATCCTCATCATCCAACAGATCGTCTTCATCAAACTCATCATCGTCAGCCTGATCCAGTTCCTCTTTCTTCTTTGCAGCCTGTTTGATCTGCTCCACTTCTTTTCCTGTGATCACTCTGGTACTATCAGCCAGAGGAACCATATCCAACACCACAAAATCCTCATCCGGATTAATGAGTGCCTTTTTCAGATCCGCGATCAGATCATCCACCGTTGCATACCGGCGGTCCGGACTCTTCTGGGTACATTTCAGAATAATCTTCTCCACACTGATGGGAAGATCCGGCGTATAGGCACTGGGTCTGATGATTTCTTCCTGAAGGTGCTGCAATGCCACACTCACGGCACTATCCCCGTTAAAAGGAACCCTTCCGGTCACCATTTCATACATTACGATACCCAGAGAATAGATATCACTCTTAAAATCTACATAACCATTTCTGGCCTGCTCCGGTGACGTATAGTGCACCGATCCCATCACATCCGAATTGATGGTATTGCTGGTGGTAGCCCTTGCGATTCCAAAATCTGTAACCTTTACTTTTCCCTCTGTGGAAATAATGATATTCTGAGGTTTGATATCCCTGTGCACAATGCTCTTATTATGCGCTGCGCGGATACCGTTACAGGTCTGGATAGCAATGCTGATGGCCTCTTTGTATCCAATCTTATCTTTCTTCTCTATATAGGTTTTAAGCGTGATGCCTTCCACGTACTCCATCACAATGTAATGCATTTTATTTTCACTGCCTACATCGTAAATATTCACGATATTGGGGTGTTCCAGCCCGGCTGCCGCCTGGGCTTCTGTACGAAACTTGGTTAAAAAATTGGTATCCTCGCTAAATTCCGGCTTTAATACTTTTACCGCAACAAAACGTCCCAGCAGGTGGTCCAATGCCTTATAGACATCCGACATACCTCCTGTTCCAATCTTCTCAATGATCTCATATCTGTCCGCTATATTCATTCCTTCTGTTAACATATTCTCACCTCACTAGGGCTCTATAACCGCCACCGTAATGTTATCCTTTCCGCCATTCTTGTTTGCAGCTTCCATAAGCTTTTCCGTTTTCTCGATCACATCTCTCTGACCGTTCATAACCATCCGGATCTCTTCGTCATCCACCATGTTGGTCAATCCATCGGAGCACATCAGAATGCTGCATTCCTCCGGAATGGTCACCTCAAAGAAATCCACCCGAACTTCTTCGGCTACGCCCACCGCCCGGGTTATTACATTTTTCTTTTGGTGTGTTCTTGCATTATCGGGGTTTAGCTCTCCAAGCCGGACCATCTCCTCTACCAGGGAATGGTCTTTGGTAATCTGCCTTATCTGCCCGGGAGTCACTATGTATAACCGGCTGTCACCGACATTGGCGACATATAACTTTTCTCCCACCACAGTCGCTGCCACAAA
Source organism: Lachnospiraceae bacterium (assembly GCA_051878875.1). Classification (GTDB taxonomy): domain Bacteria; phylum Bacillota; class Clostridia; order Lachnospirales; family Lachnospiraceae; genus XBB1006. Next base: position 14,183 of record JBJEKY010000156.1, read on the forward strand.
AGTTGTTCCCATGCCTTCCAGATTCTGCAATCTGGCCTGTTCAAACACCTCTTTGTTCGCTTCTTGTATCGCTGTTTCCAATATCACTTCCGGATTCGTATCTGAAAGTTGTTTGACACAATCCACCGCCGTTTGCAGTGCTGTATGAGAAGCACATTTGCCTCCCGCATGTCCGCCCATACCGTCTGCCACGATAAATAGGTTCGGAAGATTCCCTACCGGCATCTCCGAGGTAAAAAAGCAGTCCTGATTCTCACTGCGGACTTTACCCTTATCAGTATATGCATGTGTCTTCATCTTCCCACCTACCTTTCCATGTATTTTTTTCGTAACTGGCCGCAGGCACCATCAATGTCACGACCCATTTCTCTTCTAATAGTAACATTTATTCCATGATTTTCAAGTTTATTTTGGAATCTAAGGATATTTTCCCTTTCCGGCTGTCGGAAAGAACGCTCCTTGATGGGGTTCACCGGAATAAGATTCACATGGCAGTTCATATCTTTGATCAGCGCCTTCAGCCGCTCTGCATCTGCTTCGGAATCATTGACTCCGGCTACTAAGCTATACTCAAACGAGATCCTCCGTCCGGTTTGTTCAAAATAATACTGACAGGCATCAAGTACCTCATGGATTTCATAAGTCTTCGCTATGGGCATAAGCTTCTCCCTTTCTTCCTGAGAGGAAGCATGCAGGGAAAGCGCCAGCGTGATCTGCAGTTTTTCATCAGCAAGTTTTCGTATCTGCGGAACCAGACCACAAGTAGAAACGGTAATATTTCTCTGACTGATATGAAGTCCTTCTTCTTCTGACAATAGACGGACAAACCGTACCAGATTCTCGTAGTTGTCCAACGGCTCTCCGGTTCCCATGACCACCACATTGCTGACCCGTTCCCCGGTATCCTTTTGGATCTGGTAGATCTGTTCTAACATTTCTCCCGCAGACAGATTGCGAAGCCATCCATCCAACGTGGATGCACAAAATGCACAACCCATTTTACATCCCACCTGAGAGGAAATACAGACGGAATTCCCATATTTATATCTCATCAGAACACTTTCCACCACTTGATGATCGTAAAGTTCAAACAGATATTTTCTGGTTCCATCCAATTCTGATTGCTGGTATGTTACTATGTGCGGAACCTCAAAACCATATCCTTCGTTTGTTAATTTTTCTTTTAATTTTTTCGGGACATTTGACATATCATCAAAGTTTGATGCACCGTTTTTATGAATCCATTCATAGATCTGTTTGGCGCGGAACTTTGGTTCTCCCAGAGAACACACCAATATTTCCAGTTCCGCTTTGGTCATGGATGCTAACTCTGTCCCGTTTTGCGGCTGTAACTCCATAAGAAACGATCAATCTCCCTTCTTCAACAGGACGTAATAAAAACCATCCTGTCTTCCAGCTTTAGCCAAAAGCTGTCTTTCTTCTATCCGTTGAAAATCCGGGTGTTTCTCAAGAAACCACGCCGTATTGTCCTGGTTTTCCAAATGATTAATGGTACAGGTGGAGTACACCATACGTCCTCCGGGCTTTACATACCGACAGACCACATCAAGGATCTGCCGTTGCAGTGCTGACAGCTCCTGTACCTTTTCCAATGATGTGTGATATTTGATATCCGGCTTCTTTCCAAGCACTCCCAAACCGGAACAGGGAAGATCCGCAATGACAAAATCAGCCTTTCCCACCATGGTCTCATCCAAAACGGTGGCATCCATACACTGTGCAGTCACATTTGTCACTCCGGTTCTCTTCAGATTATCCATGATCAAAGAAACCTTTGCCTCCGACAGATCCCGGGCATAAATCTGTCCCGTCACTTCTCCCGAAGTATTTTGGGTCATTAGCTGAGCCGCATGGATGCTCTTTCCACCCGGTGCAGCGCACACATCAATTCCAAGTTCGCCCGGCTTTGGATCCAGCAGACGACCCACCTCCATGGACGAAACATCCTGTACACTGAACAGTCCCTCCTGAAATTCAGGAATCCGGTTTAAGCTATCATATCCGCTAAGGTATAAAACATCTTCATACCGGTCACTTTTCTCTACTGTGATCTCTTGTTTGGAAAGACGCTCACACAATTGTTCCACCGCAACCTTATCCCGGCTGACACGAACGCAGGTAGGTCCTTCCTCCAGAAATGCCTGCGCCAATCCTTCGATTTCCTCTTTGTCAAGTGATTCCTCCCAAAGAGTTGTCATCCAGGGCAGGATCGAATATTTCTTTTCCATATATTCTAAGAAATCACTTTTGTCAGGATATTTAATCTCGTTTTTATTTCTTGCTATATTTCTCAGAACACCGTTTACAAATCCCTTCAGATTTTGGAATCCTCTTTTTCCCGCCAGTTTCACCGCCTCATTGCAGGCAGCCGAATCCGGCACAGAATCCATATACAGCATCTGATACAGGGCACTACGCAGGATACAGCGGATCGCCGGTTTCATTTTGGAAACTTTGACGGAAGAAAACCGGTTCAGGATTCCGTCCAACTCCGGCATTCTCTCCAATGTACCATGACACACCCGGGAAATAAAGCTTCTGTCCCTTTTATCCAGGTATCCGTATTTTGTTAAAACATCTGACAATACCACATGACAAAAAGCTCCGTCTCTGGTCACCGCCAGTAAAACATCCAGAATGATCTCCCGTGTGTTCACCTGTTTAGTCACGATCCCGTCCTCCAAACAATAGAATCAGTCGAAGAAGCTGCAAGATTGCAGACGCTGCTCCGGCAACATAGGTAAGTGCAGCTGCAGTCAAAACCTTTCTGGTATACTTACTTTCCTCTTCTGTCAACATTCCCGTAGTTTTGATCATCTGCAATGCCCGATGGGAAGCATTAAATTCCACCGGTAATGTCACAATCTGAAACAAAACCGCAAAACTGAAAAACAGGATGCCGGCCTGTATCAGAAGGTATCCTATATTACTCCGGGCAGAAAAACCACCAAACAAAATTCCCAGAAGGATCATCGGCCAGCTTAACGTAGATCCGAAATTTGCCACCGGAACCAACATAGAACGAAGCTGCAACGGCAGATACGCCCGATCATGCTGAATTGCATGTCCGCACTCATGGCATGCTACTCCCACCGCTGCTACAGATGCACTATGATAAACCTCATCCGACAGATTTACCGTCTTGCTTCTGGGATCATAATGGTCCGTCAGTTTTCCCGAAACAGGACGAATAGTCACATCCGTGATCCCTGCCTGATATAGCATACGTTGTGCAGCCTCGGCCCCGGTAAGTCCTGAAAAGCTTCGAACCCTTGAATATTTATTGAATGTGCTTTTAACTTTAGCGGATGCTATCATGGTTATGATAACACCAATCAGAACAAGGTAGTAAGTGGGATCCCAGTAATACATCCATCCCATTCCACCGTAATATGCAAGTAAGTTCATATATTTCCCTCCTTCAAGGGATCTCGCCTGTCCATTTTACAGGCTCATTCCCTCTTCCACTCGATAACCTCTTAAAAACTCTTCACAACTCATGCGTCGCTTTCCCTCAATCTGTACTTCGTCCAGCCGTAAAATTCCCTTTCCGGTCTTAACAAAAATATAGTATTTCGTTACGCAGACGATCCGGCCAATCCATTCCTCGCCATGGATCTGTCCGCCTTCCTTCTCATAGTCCCTTTGGCGCTCCATGCAGGTCTGTTCTTCTTCTTTCGAAGCCACCGCACTCTTCCACACCTTTAACACTTTACCACTAAGATTGCAATATGCACTGGGCCAGGGATTCATACCCCGCACCAGACGTTCCAGTTCCTCTGCCGGTCGTTCAAAATCCATTTTTCCCATTTTCTTATTTATCAACCGTGTTTTCGTGGCTTTTTCTTCATCCTGCGGTGTATACACAGCACTACCATCCTCTAAAGCCTCCAGGGTTTCCAAAAGAAGAACTGCCCCGGTTTTCTGTAAACGGTCAAACAAACTTCCTGCCGTTTCATCCGGTTCCAGAACGATCTCCTGCTTCATGATGATATCCCCGGTATCCAGGCCTTCGTCCATACGCATGGTTGTCACCCCGGATATGGGATCCCCGTTTAACACAGCCCACTGAATGGGTGCAGCTCCGCGGTATTTGGGAAGCAGGGATCCATGGACATTGATACAGCCGTATTTCGGAATATCCAAAATCTCCTTTGACAGGATCTGACCGAATGCCACCACCACGATCACATCCGGCTGTAGATCTTTTAACCTCTGAACACTGTCCGGACTCTTGATCTGTTTTGGCTGGTACACCTCGATCCCGGCTTTAAGCGCCGCTTCTTTTACCGGCGATGCACTCACTTCTTTTCCACGGCCTCTGGGTTTATCCGGCTGGGTCACTGCCAGGATCACCTCATGCTGACTCTGTATTAATCCCATCAGGGTTTCCACCGCAAAATCCGGTGTTCCCATAAAAATCACTCTCATGCTTCTTCCTCTTCCTCATAAACCACATCGTGGATGGTATTTCCTGCCAGCTCCACGTACATATGTCCATCCAAATGATCCAGTTCGTGGCAGATACAACGAGCCAGAAGTCCTTCGCCTTCCACTTCATATTCCTGCATATCAAGATCATAAGCCTTCGCCTTCACATAATCCGGTCTTGTAACGGTACCGGCCTTACCCGGATAGCTAAGACATCCTTCTTCCCCGGTCTGCTCCCCGGAAGACTCAAGGATCTGTGGATTGATCATGACAAGTGGTCCTTCTCCTACATCGATCACCACGATCCGTTTTAAAATTCCAACCTGGGGACCGGCAAGGCCCACTCCCTGTGCTTCGTACATGGTATCCAGCATATCATGAGCCAGTTCCCTGATCCTTGGAGTCACCTCCGTGATCGTTCTGCATTTTTTTGTTAAAATCTCATCGCCTAATACGCGAATCTGTCTTATTGCCATTGTTTACCTCCTTAGAATCCGTTCACGGGGTCAAAATCAAAGGATATACTTCCATCTCTGTATCCTGTTTCTTCCCGGAAACGTTCTATGTTATTTTTTATCTCAACCAGTCTTTCGTATTCTGTCGCCTTAATATAAACAGCTTTGCGGAACACATCCTGTATTTTTCTTACCCTTGCATCTACCGGTCCCAGCATCACTTCTCTGCCTGCCCCACCGATCACATCCTTTACTCTTGATGCCACATCCTGAGCCAATCTTACGGCCGAGTTTTCTTCTTTCGATTGGATCATGATCAGAAGTAAATGTCCGCAGGGCGGATAGTGTAACATTTTACGATAAGAGATCTCTTCCTCATAGAAGCTTTCATAGTCCTGATCCCCTGCCAGTTTAACCGCATAATGATCCGGATTATAGGTCTGGATCACCACTTCTCCGCTCAAAGAACCTCTTCCTGCACGACCCGCCGCCTGGGTCAGAAGTTGAAACGTCCGCTCCCCTGCACGGTAGTCCTCGGAATTTAAAGACATATCTGCCGCCAGCACCCCTACCAGAGTAACCCCGGGGAAATCATGCCCTTTTACGATCATCTGTGTACCTACCAGAATATCTGCCTCCTCATTGGCAAACGCAGACAGGATCTTTTCATGCCCTTCCTTATTCCTGGTGGTATCTGCATCCATTCGCAGTACCCGGGCCCGGGGAAACAATTTGTGCAAAGACTCCTCCACCTTCTGGGTTCCCACGGAAAATCCTCCAATGTATTTCGAACCACATTCCGGGCAGTTCTTCACCATAGGTGTTTCATAACCGCAGTAATGGCACTTTAAAATACCGTTTTTATGCTGTGTTAAAGACACATCACAATGAGGACATTTCAGCACGGTTCCACAGCTTCTACAGCTGATAAATCCCGCCAGTCCCCGCCGGTTTAAAAACAACATGATCTGTTGATGATTCTTAAGCCGCTCTTCCATACATTCCTTCAACTTATCGCTGAACATGGAACGGTTTCCTTTTTGCAATTCCTGTCTTAAATCCACCAGGTGGACCTGCGGCAGCGCTTTTTCATTATATCTGTGGCGCAACCGGAACAAACCGTATTCGCCCTGCTTTGCCTTATAGAAACTTTCCAGTGATGGTGTTGCAGATCCCAGGACTACAAATGCCTGATTCTGCTTCGCCCTGTAAATTGCCGTTTCTCTGGCATGGAATCTGGGAATATTTTCACTTTTATAGGTACTCTCGTGTTCCTCGTCTATTACGATCAATCCCAGATGTTCAAAGGGTGTGAAAAGCGCACTCCTGGGCCCTATCATAATGTCAATCTCGCCATTTCTGGCGCGTTCCAACTGATCAAACCGTTCTCCGTCCGATAATTTGGAATGAAGTACGGATACCCGCTCCCCGAATCTATGGTAAAAGCGCATCACCGTTTGATACGTCAAAGCAATTTCCGGGATCAGCAGGATAACCTGTTTTCCCTCATTGATCACATGCTGTATCAGTTCCATGTACACTTCAGTCTTTCCGCTTCCTGTGACTCCGTGGATCAGGTAGGTTTTCCGCTCTCCCCGATCGTAGTCTGCCAAAATGGTATCTACTGCATGCTGTTGTTCTTCATTCAGGGTTGGCCGGTAACTGTCTGCTCCTTCCTGACAGATGGGATTGCGGTAGCTCCGCTTTGAAGTAACCCTCACATAACCGCTTTTTTCAAATCCGGCTACCACATTGTGCGATACATTCAATTTTGAAGTGATCACAGATAGCTCCAAAACCGGATCCTGAAGCAATGCTGTCAATAACCGTTTTCTTGCCACGGCATGCTTTCTTTCAAACTCCTCCAGCAATTCATCTGCTTTTTCCTGCCCAACCAGAAGTTCTACATACTTTACTTCCCTGGCCTTTCCACTCTTTTTCATGGGAAGAACGGTTTTCAGTGCCTGATTTAAAGTTCCGCCATACTGCTGTCTCATCCACTCTGCCAGTGTGATCAGTTGCCCTGTCACTCCGGGATTAGATACTCTGTCTGTAATCTCTTTTAGCATAATACCGGCTGCAGGCTTAGCATCTTCTAACAATTCTATGACAAATCCCTTTACCTGACGATTACCTTTTCCAAAAGGAATCTGCACCAGTTCCCCCACTTTCAGGGAAGACTTAAGGTGCTCGGGTATCCGGTATGTAAAGGGATGATCCAGTTTTTCCGCGGATACATCTACGATAATATTGGCATAACGGGCCATCTACATTCCCTCTTTACAGGCCAGCGCATCCATAACCAGCTTCCGGTCGTCCATAGGATACTTCACGCCTTTGATCTCCTGATAATCTTCATGTCCCTTACCTGCTATGATGATCACATCATGAGGCTTTGCGTTCACAATCGCATATTTGATCGCTTCACCGCGATCCTCGATCATCGTGTACTCTCCGGACGTTTTTTTCATACCGGTCTCAATATCTGCCATAATGTCCTTTGGTTCTTCGAACCTTGGATTATCCGATGTGATAATGGTATAATCAGCCAGTTTTCCGGACACCTCACCCATTTCATACCGGCGCAGTTTGGAACGGTTTCCTCCGCATCCGAATACACACACCAGTCTGCCGGGGTCATAATCTTTTAATGTACTAAGCAGGCTTTCCAATGCCATGGCATTGTGGGCATAATCAATCAGTACGGTATACTCACCATGGGTAGGAACTTTTTCAATCCTTCCCTTCACCTTAGCGGATTTTAAAGCCGCCTTCATCACTTCCTGCTCCACACCAAAATATCTACAGATAGCAATGGAAGCTAACGAATTATACACGCTGAATTTTCCGGGCAGATCAATGACAAAATGAGATTCGATCTTTCCCTTCGTATCATAGGCAATACCCAGATAGCCGGGACGTTTCACCAGTTCCACATTCACCGCGCGGATGTCTGCTCCCTCGTTAAAACCATAGGTCTCGATTTCGCAGGTATGGCCTTTTATCACTTTTTCAAAATTTTTATCATCAAAGTTTACAATACCGTGGCGGCATTGTTTGAACAATAAACCTTTGCAGGCCATGTACTCTTCAAAATCCTTATGTTCATTGGGTCCGATATGATCCGGTTCAATATTTGTAAAAATACCCAGTTCAAAGGTAAAGCCATCCGTACGGTGCATCATCAATCCCTGGGAGGAAACCTCCATAACTACCATCTGGCAACCACAGGAAAGCATTTTTGCAAAATACTCCTGAAGTACATAAGATTCCGGAGTGGTATTATCTGCCGGGATCACCTCGTCCCCAATAATGGCTTCAATGGTGCCCACCAATCCGACTTTGTAGCCTGCATCTTCCAGTATGGACTTCACCATGTAGGTGGTGGTTGTTTTTCCCTTGGTTCCGGTCACACCGATCACTTTCAGGGTATCTGCCGGATAGTCAAAGTAGGCCGCGGAAAGATAAGCAAGTGCTTTTCTACTGTCGGCAACCTTGATCAATGTAACGTTCTTAGGAACGTCCACCTCCTTTGCCACCACCAATGCCACTGCACCGCTTTGTACTGCCTGGGCAGCATACGCATGCCCATCGGACACGGTTCCTTCCACACAGACAAACAACGAACCGGGCTTTACTTTTCTGGAATCATATACCAGATCTTCTATCATGATGTCAGGATTACCCTGGACACATTCATACTCAAGCCTTGCTAATAATTGCTTTAGAGATTTCATTTCTGTTCCTCTTTTCCATACAAAGTCATACGATTTATTATACTAAAAAAACAATATTTTTACAAGTTTTCGGACATACTAGCCCCATGAGAAAGAATTATATTCTGTGCGGTCTTGTGGGATGGTGTGCAGAGATACTGTTTACCTCAATTGGTTCAGCAATTCATCAGGATTGGAGGCTGATGGCAACCACTTCTCTCTGGATGTTTCCCATCTATGGACTTGCCTGTTTCATTCCGGTTTTATATAAAAAAATCCATAGCTTCCCCTGGTTTATCCGGGGCCTTATTTATATGCTGGGCATTTTTGCAGTGGAATATGTAAGTGGCAGGATCCTCTGTTATTTTCACGTCTGCCCATGGGATTATACCGATATGCCCAGTAATTATAAAGGCATAATCCGACTGGATTATGCCCCCTTCTGGTTTTTATTAGGTTTATTTTATGAACGATTTCTGTTACATGCGAACCCCGTAAAATCCGTTTCCACAACAGAAGAGGTTACAGAACAGGTTAAGAAGAAGCATAGATAAACACCATCTTCCCACACCGGCCACCGGGCTTTCGTAGGACTGACCCATACTCTGATACCAGGTTCCGCCATTTTGCAAGTATTCTAAGAACTGACGGTATTGGAAGTTACTGGGTTCCCGCTCGACTGCCCGCTGAGCCATTTCCATAGCCGTAGCGTTGTTGCCAAGGCCATTGTGCGCCACTGCACAATAATAATACCACTGACCGTTTCGTTCAGCACTTTCCATGCCTTCCAACACATTGATAGCTTCCTTATAATAACGGTTCCGGATATAATTGGCTGCAGCCTGCATTTTAATGGACTGGTCACTGTTGCTTCCCGCTTCCTGATAACCTCCGTAGCCGCCAAAGCCGCCGTATCCTGCCTGTCCGTAGCCATAGCCCCCGGACTGGTATTCTCCGTAGGAAGTGCCTCCGCCATACTGTTTTTGATGCATGATCTCATCATAGGCCTGCTGTACTTCCTTGAACCGTTCTTCTGCCTGCTCTTTATTCGGATTATTGATGTTAGCATCCGGATGATATTTTCTGCTTAAATTGCGATAAGCCTTTTTGATCTCCTCATCCGTTGCATTTCTTGAAACGCCCAATACTGCGTAGGGATCTCTCATTTCTAATCTCTCTCTTTACCGCTTATTCTTCCTCTTTTGACAGGTCGCCTGTACTCTTCTTTTTCTTCTTTTTCAGCTGATTTACTTCAAACCGTGTCCAGACACCGGAATACAGGATATTTCGCAAAATATCCGCATAATTGATGATGGGAAGCCGTTCAAAGGATTTGGCACATTCTGCCAGCATACTGGTTAAGATAAGCCGTACAAAAGTATCCAGATCAGTCCCTTTGTTATCTTCTTTCCATGAAAGAAAGGGATTATATAATCCCCTTTGTTCATCTTTCTCGAGGTCCTCGTAAGCATCCATCAAGTACACGAATTTTCCCAGATAAAATCCCATACACCGCAGTTCTTCCGACCACTCATCCTGTTTCCAGTCAAAGATTTCAGCTAACATTTCTCCTGTCAGGCCGGAGACTGCATCCAGATTCTTTTCATTTCCCATCTCTGCTACGGATAATTTCCGGATATAATCCTCTACTGCCTTCGCCTGTCTGGGGTACTCCTGTTTGATACGCTCATAATCTTTGGAGAACATTTTTGCCATAGACTTTTTGGTCAGGGAACGGTTGTCTGTCCAGTCATCTTCCATGCTCTGATAAGACAGCAGCACATTCATCTTTGCCGCGTAGGTCGTCGCTTCACTGGATTTGGCAACTTTCTTTCCTACCGGATGGATCATACAGGTAAAATCCTGACGTACCACCTGGGGCTCGTACAATCCGGTGAGCAGAATGGTCAGAAACGTCATATCATAATTAAGGAGCATCGGCCCTTTGGCACCCGATACTTCTTTCAGGCTTCTGCACAGACCACAATAGTAGGACTGGTAACTGTCTTTTTGTTCTTTTGTCAGTTCTTTCTGATTTACGTTTACATAACCAAACACAGCTACTAACTCCTCTTTCTGAAACTATTCCTGCATTTGGGGCAGGTGATCTCGATCATACCCTTTCCCTTGGGAACCCGCACCTTCTGTCCACAGGCAGGACATTTGAAAAAATGAAACTCCTTACGTTGCTTAAGGTGCAATTTCCGAATACGGAACCATCCTGTGATCTTATTTTTATAAGTCAGGTATTTCTGGTTCTCGGCATAACGTTTTGATACATTTCTGGAAAGCATCCGGTAATAACTTAAGATCAAAAGGGCAACCGCAAGAAGATATAGCCCTCCAACCTTTCCAAACGCAGAAACGACAAGCAGTACCATGGATAAAACCAATATCATCCGGTTAAGCTCGTCATTTCCATATCTGCCATACATGGCTCTTGCAACACGATCTTTAAACTTCATGTTTCTCACCTCATCATAAACAATATAACAAGACTAAGATAGGCAAGAAAAAAAGTCAACACATGTTATGGTCTTTTAATCAATTTTAGAAAAAATTAATGAAATAGTAAGCAGGACTATAAGCCGGGTTCTGTCGTGAATGATCATCTATCTAGGGCGACTGTTACCAGCCGTCTCAAGCGACCTACCTGAAGCTGGCGGGCCACGTCATCGCTTCTGTCTGGTCTTGCTTCGAATGGGGTTTGCAGAGCCTGTCCTGTTACCAGCACAGCGGTAGTCTCTTACACTGCCTTTCCACCCTTACCGGTTGCCCGGCGGTTAATTTTCTGTTGCACTTTCCTGGGAGTTACCTCCACCGGCCGTTAGCCGGCATCCTGCCCTGTGAAGCCCGGACTTTCCTCACCTGCGGTCTTTCGACACCTGCAGCCGCGATCATTCATCCTGCTTACTATATTTCATTATACGTTAAAACAGCTTCCGCCGATAAATTCCCTGAACAGAGAATTATGGCTGATATCTTCGCTGGGAACCGGCAAAATATAATCAAGCAGTTTCAACAACCGCTTCGCCTCATCGTATTCCGGTTCACCGGGCTCGATCTGGTAAAGCAGCGGCTGCACATAAGGCTTGATCACTGCCAGTTCATACAGGAAGGCCGAATTAAACATCACATCGGCACTGTCCTGATGGGGGAAGATATATTTTTCCTCTCCCCTCCTTACGGAATACCACATGGCAATGGTTTCTTTTGCCGAGGTTCCCCTGGTTCTGGCATCCCGCACAATTCTTCGTAAAAGCCTGCCGTCTGTAGTATGCAGGCAGTTATGTTCATCAATATTTAACTGGGTCAACGCACTGATGTAGATCTTAAACTTGAGATTGGCATCAATGGAATAAGAAAGCTTGTCATTCAGCCCATGGATTCCTTCGATCACCAGAATGTCATCATCTCCCAGCTGCAGATAATTTCCCCGGTATTCTCTCAAGCCGGTCTTGAAGTTGAAGGAAGGCATCTCGACGCGCTCCCCCTTCAAGAGCTTCTGCATATCTTCATTGAACTGCGCTACATCCAGTGCTTCCAGACACTCAAAATCCGGGTTACCGTTTTCATCCCGTGGCGTGAACCTGCGGTCAGCATAATAGTTATCCAACCCGATAGGATGAGGTTTTAATCCGTGTGCAATCAACTGGATGGACAATCTATGGGAAAAGGACGTTTTTCCGGAAGACGACGGACCTGCGATCATAACGAACTTGCTTCCCCGTTCCTTGATCATTCCGGCGATCTCGCCGATCTTTTTCTCCATCAATGCCTCCTGCACCAGGATAATATCCTGCATTTTTCCTGCGGCTATGGCATCATTTAACTGTCCGATATTTCCAATTCCCAGCATATCTCCCCAACGGGAAGATTCTTTAAGTGTTTCAAACAGTTTTCTGGATGGCAAAAACTCTGCCACCTTTAAGCTGTCTTCATTCGGGAACAGTAACACAAATCCCTCATCATAAGGGGTTACATCAAACACACCCAGTGTCCCCGTACTGGGCATCATATATCCGTAATAGTAATCAATATAATGACCTATACTGTATACATTCACCTTGGAGCTACCCCGGTACCGGAACAGATTTCCCTTATCATTCATCCCCACTTCTTTGAACATCCGCACTGCCTGTGCTGTGTCCACACTTTGTTTTTCAATGGGAAGATCCTGTTCTACCAGATGGATCATTTCCTGCTTTAACTGCTTCAGGAATTCTTCCGTCACGGTAAATTCTTCCCGCATTTCGCAGTAAAATCCCTGACTGATGGAATATTTCACTTCCACATGAAGCTGAGGATTGATATTATACAATGCTCGCTGCATTAACATGGTAACGCTTCTTCGGTAAGTCCGCCTTCCGGCAGAAGAAACGGTAGTAAGAAATTCCACGTTGCCACTGTCCGGAATTTCTTTTCGAAGTTCGATAAGCTTTCCATTATACCTTGCCAGCGCAATGGCATCCTCATATCGGTCCGCCACTTTTCCGGCCACATCAAGAAACGTTGTCCCCGGTTCCACTTCAAAAACCTGATCCTGTACTGTTATTTCCATTCCCCAACACTTCCTTCCTCATGCGAAAAAGCTTCTTGCTCTTTCATTTTTCTGCATCTTTTCTTCTACTTCCTGCAATCGGTGCTGCCGTGCCTGTTCATCCTGCATCGCTCCCAGGGATTTTCGTATCTGGATTAACTGTTTTGCTTCTTTCTCCAGATATTGTTTAAGGATCGGATGCCTGTTTGCAAGTAGCCACAGACCATATTCTTCTGCAAGATCCTTATCTATGGTCAAAAAGTTCTCAGGAATCTCCATCCCGGACGGTTTTTCCACATAAGCCGGAAGATACCGCCCCAAAGGGTAGAATTTGCCGTCCTCAAACACCATGTCTTCCTGAACACAGGAAAAACCCATCTCCTGCATTCCCCTGCGAAAAAGTACCAGCTCTGACTGTGGCTGGATGATCACTTCCCGGATATCTCCGGTACGGTTCAGAAAATCCTCCCCGTCCTTTACGATCTTTAAGGCCAATCTTCCGCCCATTCCCGCAATAATAACGCTCTGGGCTTCGCCCGGCTCCAATGCCGTAAGGCCGTCAGATCTTCTGGTCTTGATCTTTTCTTCCAGTCCTTGTCTATGTATATGTTCTCTTGCAGCCTGAAGCGGCCCTTCTTTGATGTCCATCGCAATGGCCGAAGGTGCGATCTTTCGTTCCACCAGATAGATAGGAAGATACCCATGATCACAGCCAATATCGGCAACACAAAGCCCCGGTGTCACACAAGCGGCAACGGCACTCATTCTTTCTGAAAGTTTTATCATTACTCCAAATAATCCTTTAGTTTACGGCTTCTGCTGGGATGTCTTAACTTACGCAGTGCCTTTGCTTCGATCTGACGGATACGTTCACGGGTAACGTTAAATTCTTTTCCCACTTCTTCCAGGGTACGGGCACGTCCGTCATCTAATCCGAAACGCAGACGCAGTACCTTCTGCTCACGCTCCGTCAAAGTTTCCAGCACCTCACCCAGTTGCTCTTTTAGCAGGGTGAATGCCGCCGCATCTGCCGGTACCGGCACCTGATCATCACGGATAAAATCACCCAGATGACTGTCTTCTTCTTCTCCGATAGGAGTCTCTAAAGAAACCGGTTCCTGGGAGATCTTTAAGATCTCGCGAACCCGCTCCACATTCATGTTCATTTCTTCCGCAATCTCTTCCGGGGTCGGTTCACGACCTAACTCCTGCAGTAACTGACGAGACACACGGATGAGTTTATTAATGGTTTCAACCATGTGTACCGGAATACGGATGGTTCTGGCCTGATCCGCAATGGCACGGGTAATGGCCTGACGGATCCACCAGGTTGCATAGGTACTGAATTTGAATCCTTTGCGGTAATCAAATTTCTCTACAGCCTTAATAAGGCCCAGGTTTCCTTCCTGGATTAAATCCAGAAACAGCATACCTCTGCCCACGTAACGTTTCGCAATGGAAACCACCAGTCTTAAGTTTGCTTCCGCAAGACGTTTCTTGGCTTCTTCATCACCAAGTTCCAGTCTTTTTGCCAGTTCGATCTCTTCCTCTGCACTTAACAGAGGTACTTTTCCGATTTCTTTCAGATACATACGTACCGGATCTTCGATGCTGACTCCTTCCGGAACAGTCAGATCAATGGCATCCAGTTCGATATCCTCTTCCACATTAAGATCATTGTCGTCCGGTTCCAGCAGCAGGGCATCCATATCATCGTCCACTACCCGCAGGACTTCGATGTTATTGGTTTCCAGAGTTTCCAGCACTTTCTCAAACTGTTCTGCTTCCAGATTCATCCCCTGAAAGAAATCGTTGATCTCAGAATCCTCTAACACATTCTTTTTGGTTTTCGCCACAGCGATCAACTCCTGCAGCCTGTCATTAAATTTCTGTTCTTTTTCGTCCATGTTTACATCCTTCCACCTATACAAGGTTTTTATTCCTGCAAATGTACCTCTAGTTGTTCTAACTTTTCGAGTTTTCGCTTATCTTCCAATAATTTCATCAATGTTTCCATGTCAGAGGGATTCAGTTTTTCGGTTTTTTCCTCAATACTATTGTTCTTCACACGGATGATGGTGTCCCGGATGGCCTGCTCCTGTTGGGCTTTGGTCTCCAGGTTCTTTATTTCGGCGTGAAACAGAGACGCTACCTCTCTCTGCTCTTCCTCCGTTTCAAACCTGCTGATGATCTGAGGCGGGTTTAAGGTATTGTGTTCCAGCCCCTCATATACGATCATGGCCACCTGATAATACAGTTCTTCAGTAAAATCCACCGGCTCTATGTATTTTTTTACCACCGGAAAGATCTCAGGATGCTCAATAAGAGCTGTTAAAAGCAGTTTCTGAGAATGCTTTTTGCCATCCTCTTTCTGCTTTGCCTGATTCTGTCCGGTCTTTAACGGTTCTTTCTTTACCGCAGCCGGATCCAGTTTCTGGCTTAAGGATACCACCAGCTTTTCCAATGCATCCAGACGGATATTGAAGGTTCTGCTGACAGCCTCCATGTAATTGTTCCTCTCCAGTTCCTCTGTAAAGCCCAGAAGTTTTTGGGCCACCTCCTGCTGAAATGCAGTTTTGGACTGAGGATCAGTCATATCAAATTCCCGTTGCAGCATACGGATCTCGAACAAGAAACTATTCTCCGCTTCCTCGATCCGTTGCTGGTACTCTTCTGCCCCCAGAGCTTTGATAAACTCATCGGGATCTTTGTACGGCTGCATATTGATCACCTTGGTGGCGATCCCTGCCTGACGGAGGATCGGAATGGCACGGAGTGCTGCTTTTACTCCTGCACCGTCACTGTCGTAGGTAATATACACCTCTTTGGTATAGCGCTTTAAAAGTGCTGCATGTCCCTGGGTCAGCGCCGTTCCCAGAGATGCTACCGCCATGTCAAACCCTGCCTGGTGCAGGCTGATCACATCCATATAACCTTCACACAACAGCATGTAGGGTT
>JBJEKY010000156.1:30403-32561 GCA_051878875.1 Lachnospiraceae bacterium
GCCTGGTGCAGGCTGATCACATCCATATAACCTTCACACAACAGCATGTAGGGTTTTCTTGTGGTTCTTGCTATATTTAAACCGTACAGATTACGGCTTTTATCAAACACCATGGTTTCCGGAGAGTTTAAGTATTTGGGCTCTCCCTCTCCCATGACACGGCCACCGAATCCGATGACATGATTATGTACATCCATGATGGGGAACATAACACGATTCCAAAACTTATCGTAGGCTCCCCGTTTTTCATCTATGGTAACCAGACCGGATTCTTTTAAAAGATCGTCCGGAATTCCTTTTTTCTGAAAATACTGGTACAGATCATTGCTGTACTTGTTGGAATAACCCAGACCAAACTTACGCATGGTCTCGGCAGACAGTCCACGCCGTTCAAAATATTCCATTCCCACTTTTCCCTGAGGATTTCTGAGTTGGGCATAAAAATAAGTGGCTGCTTCCTTATTCAAATCTAACAGCCGGCTTCGTTTGTCAGCCTCCCGCTGCTTTTCTTTAGTCATTTCCTGCTTCGGAAGTTCAATCCCTGCCCGCTCAGCCAGACTTTCCATGGCTTCACGAAACGTGAAGTTCTCGTATTCCATCAGGAACGTAAACACATTTCCTCCGGCACCGCATCCAAAACAGTAATACATCTGCTTTGCCGGCGATACACAGAAAGAACCCGTTTTTTCATTATGAAACGGACAAAGGCCGAAATAGGAGCTTCCCTTTTTCTTCAGGCTGACATAACTGCCCACCACATCCACAATGTTGTTGGCAGAGCGGACTTCTTCAATTAGTTCATCTGAATAAACAGGCATACGCTCCTCCTTTTTCAAAATCCTGTATCGCTCCGACAGGTCTTAATAAATCTGCCAGGACTTGGGCAGAAAATAATCTTCAAACAGATTATAAGCAAATTCGTCCGTCATGCCGGATATGTAGTCACACACCACACGATCCTTAGGATCCCCGTCCACTTCATGAAACCTGCGGAACTTCTCCGGTAGCAGTTCAAAATGCTCCATGTAGTGTTCAAACAGAAATTCCAGCATCCGTTTAGCTTTTACTTCTTCTGCCTTGGCGGTTGGATTCATATAAACCCGCTCAAACATAAACTTACGCAGATCCCGCATGGCTTCTTCCACATCCTTCGACATGGAAATATCATTTTGCCCCATGCTTTGGATTATGATGTCATGTATCAGAGTATCTAATCTTTTGTTGGTAGTATTTCCCAGAGTATCCCTGATATCTACGGGAATATCCTCTTCATTCAACACTCTTGCACGAATTGCATCATCGATGTCATGATTAATGTATGCGATCTTATCGGAAAAACGCACGATCTTTCCCTCTAAGGTATGGGGCATCAGGCTGGTCTGATGGTTTAATATCCCATCCCGTACTTCCCAGGTAAGATTTAATCCTTCCCCGTTTTTTTCCAGCTTTTCCACGATCCGTACACTTTGCTCGTTGTGTTTAAAACCGGTTGCACATAGTCCATTCAGGGTTCTTTCCCCGGCATGTCCAAAAGGAGTATGCCCCAGATCATGACCAAGAGCAATGGCCTCGATAAGTTCCTCGTTTAAACGAAGGGCTTTTCCTATGGTACGTGCGTTCTGGGAAACTTCCAGCGTATGGGTCATTCTGGTTCGATAGTGATCTCCCTGCGGATCCAAAAAGACCTGCGTTTTCGACTTTAATCGTCGAAATGCCTTACAATGCAGGATCCTGTCCCTGTCCCGCTGATATACGGGGCGAATGTCACACTGTGGCTCCTTACGGTCTCTTCCTCTGGAATTGACGCTAAGTGACGCATAAGGACTTAACGTTTCCTGCTCCATTAATTCCATACTCTCCCGAATTGTCATCCTTAAGACTCCTCTTTTTGATCAGGTTTCCACAACATTTTTAAGTCTCACAAGTACTTTATTACCCAAAAGAATCCGGATTCCTTTTTTTTGTAAAAAAAAGTTGAAAATTGGTGCAGCACAGTAAAAAAAAGTTGTTCTTCACTAGTTGGCGCTTTGCGCCAAAATCGTTTAGAACAACTCTTTTTTACTGTTACTTTATCATATTCAACTGCATCCAGACAATAAAAAAGATGCAGGAGATGGGACTTGAACCCACACGGTATTGCTACCACAGGCACCTGAAG
>JBJEKY010000157.1:0-9678 GCA_051878875.1 Lachnospiraceae bacterium
TTTAAGCCGTGGTGGAATTTACCTCTTCACTGGAATTTAAAATTTCAAGTCAGCTTTCCATAAACTGGCTGTCTCCTTGAATTGAATATAGGTTCTATGATATAGTATCAGTATCTTTCATTTTTTTCTGATATGTTGAGTATAATTTTTATGAACTTTTTTGCAACAACCTGGGGGTGACATCATGAACAATCGAACCATCACACCTGAAATCCTCTCTTTAGCACAGTCCTGCTACGACCATGTACAGCAGTATGATAAGCTTTACGAAGCCTATCATGTGAAGCGTGGCTTACGTGATATCAACGGAGACGGAGTCTGTGTGGGCATTACCGACATCTCTGATATTATTTCTTTTCAGGAAAAACCCGACGGCAGTCGTGTTCCCGTTGACGGAGAACTCTACTATCGCGGATACAATATTATAGACCTTGTTCGAGGCAGCCGAAGCAGCAATCACTTTGGTTACGAGGAATGTTTATATTTGCTTTTGTTTGGTGAACTTCCAAACGAGAAGCAATTTTCAACCTTTGTAACGCTTCTTAATGATTACAGGGAGCTTCCCCCTACTTTTCTTAGGGACATTATGATGATGGCTCCCAGCAAAAATCTTATGAATGTAATGGCCAGAAGTGTCCTGACGTTGTATTCTTATGACAGTTTTGCTGAAGATATTTCCGTACCAAATGTACTGCGACAGTGCCTGCAGCTCATCAGTATCTTTCCCTTGCTGGCAGTTTACGGATATCAGATTTTCCGCCACTATTCCTGCGGTGACAGTCTGGTGATCCATACACCACGGAAAGATCTTTCCACTGCAGAAAATATTTTATACATGTTACGGCCGGATCATAAATTCACTTCCCACGAAGCCAAGCTTCTGGATACTTGCCTGATCCTCCATATGGAACATGGGGGTGGCAATAACTCTACGTTTACCACCCATCTGGTAACTTCCACCGGAACGGACACATACTCTACTATTGCAGCTTCTCTGGGCTCCCTAAAAGGATCCCGCCATGGAGGTGCCAATATTAAAGTGGTACATATGATGGAGGATTTAAAAGCCCATGTTTCGGACTGGTCTGATGAAGATGCCATCAAAGCCTATCTTTCAAAACTACTGAATAAAGAAGCATTTGACAAAACAGGGTTGATCTATGGAATGGGACACGCCGTATATTCTCTTTCTGACCCCAGGGAAGTTCTGCTTCACAAAGTCGCCAAAACCGTTTCGAAAGATAAAGGCAACGAAGAAGAATTCCTGCTATATGAACGTGTTGCCCGCCTGGCACCGCAAGTCATCGCCAACGAACGTAGGATCTACAAAGGAGTCAGCGCTAATGTGGATTTTTTCAGTGGCTATGTCTATCATCTGCTGGGGCTTCCGGAACAGCTATACACTCCGATTTTCGCCATTGCCCGGATCGGCGGATGGTCTGCACACCGGCTGGAAGAGCTCCTTTATGGAAAAAAGATCCTGCGTCCCGGATATATGACCGTAACACCCCATCGGGATTATATTCCCATGCCAGATCGAAAGTAAACGACCAAACTATATAACCTATTAAAAAACCTGCCGGAGTATTCTACCCCGGCAGGTTCTCTTTATGCTCTCTCTAATTCAAACCAGAAAGTACTGCCTTCCCCAAGATGGCTGTCCACACCAAATCTGGCATTGTGCAGTTTTAAGATGTTCTTTACAATAGATAGTCCCAGACCGGTACCCTGTACCGAACGTTTATGGGTCTTATCCACCTTGTAATATCGCTCCCACACATTTTTTAATTCAGCCTCCGGTATTCCTTCGCCGGAATCAGACACTTCAATTCGGACATACTTATCCATAACCTTCTGTCGTACAATAACCTTCTTGTCCTCTCCGGTATAATTAATGGCATTATTAATAAGGTTATATACCACCTGATAGATCTTATCCTCATCTGCCACCACGTAAACCTCTTCTCCGGCTTCAAACTCGATCACATAGCCTTCCTGCTCTCTCAGCTTATTGTAGCGATCAAATACCTGTCGGATACTTTGGGTCAGATTATACCTGGTATCATTTTTCTGCATAACACCTGCCTGAAGCTTGGAAATGTTAAGCAGATCGTTTACCAGATTGGTGAGTCTGTTTGCCTCATCAATGATCACCTGAACATTTTCCGGTGTGTTTTCTCCCGGAAGATCCCGCATAACCTCAGCATATCCCGTTATCATGGTCAACGGTGTTCTTAGATCATGGGAAACATTTGCAACGATCTCATGCTGATACTCTTCACTTTTCCCCAGCTCTTGTGCCGCATAATTCAGCGTATCCGATAATTCGGCAATCTCTTTATATTGCTTTCCTGTAAAATTTGGTGAAAAATCCCCTTCTGCAAGTTTTTTTGCAGCCTCATTGGTCTGGATGATCGGCTTAGATACGATATTTGTTACCATATATCCCACCACAAGAGCTAAAAGGATCAACACAAAGGTAATGACCATGAGCTGGATCTTTAAAGTCTCTACCGTGGATGTTATGGGCGTCATCACAGAATTTACCATGAGCACCATCTCATCTGAATAGTTCGGTGAAGAAACCAACGATATATAAATCACACTTTCACCGCGCTCCTGTCCCCGGTTCTGATGAAATCCTTTATTTCTGCCATCATCCGGGGTAATGGTTTCTCCTCCCAGTTCCGGCATGCCTGCATCGCTATCCATGGTAACATTTTCGTCTCCAATGTATGTTACACTATAGGATCCGCCGTTCTCCCTTGCAGCCTCCACCAGCTTCTCAAACATACTGGTTGGCATATTGATCAGGGAAGAAACCACATTATAATCCGCATAGCACAGGTAGGTCAGATCTTCGTTTGTCAGCAGCACAGACACACTGTGCTTTCCTGCAATTTCATTGATCTTTGCCTCCAGATTTTCATCTCCATCTTCCACCAGAGTCGTAAGCTGGGAATAAACTTTTTTTGCCTCCACAGTTTTAATATGTTTATAAAATGAATTCAAATAAACAATCTGGAACAGCCACAGGATTCCGATCAAGATTCCCGAAAAAACCAACAGAAAAAAATAAATCTGCCATTTTGCACTGATCTTACTTCGTTTCAAATTTATATCCAACTCCTCTTAGGGTAACTAAATGATCCCTGTATTTGCCCAGAGAATTTCTAAGTAGCTTTATATGGGTATCCAGCGTTCTGTCATCTCCATAATAATCATAGCCCCAGACTTCCGTGATCAGTTTTTCCCTGGAAAGTGCAATGTTCCGGTTTTCCACAAGGTAAAACAGCAGCGCATACTCTTTGGGTGACATGTCTACCCGTTCGCCGTCAATAGTCACTGTCCTTGCGGTAAAATCAATCACCAGACCCTCTTCTTTAAAAATCTTATGCTCCATTCCGGAAGGTTCGCTTTTTTCATTTCGCTGCATGATAACCCTTGCCCGCATCATAAGCTCCTTCGGTGAAAACGGTTTCACTACATAGTCATCAATACCAATTTCAAATCCATGGATCTTATCATACTCTTCACCTCTGGCAGACAGCATCAAAACCGGAATATCTTTCTTCTCCCGAATAGCACGTACTGCAGAAAATCCGTCCAGTTCCGGCATCATCACATCCATGATGATAAGGTCGAAATCCCGCTCATTGCAGATCCTGATCGCTTCCATTCCGTTTTCCGCTTCCGTGATCTCATACCCTTCAAATTCTGCATATTTCTTGATCAATTCTCTGATCTTTTCCTCGTCATCTACAACTAAAATCTGATTTGCCACACGCTTCCTCCTCTTTACGAACCAACGTTTCACGTTACTTTACTATCATAAAGTGAAGACAACGTGAACACCAACTGATAGTTTTATTATATCGTTCCCCATAATCCTTTGCAATGTAGCAAATATAGAAATCCGAAATTTTATTTCCCTAAGAAACTTTATTTTATTTTCCAAAATCATTGAAATAAGTCGGTTTTTGTTGTAAAATTTTTCTATCAGTCGAGAATTGTGAGGTATGCATATGGAGTTTAAGGATTGTAAATTTTTAATTTGCGATGATTCAATATTAGCAAGAAAACAGCTTAAGGATGTGCTGATCGCAGCAGGTTGTACCCGGTTTGCAGAAGCTAAAGATGGTCAAATGGCCATAGACCTCTACAAAGAAGAACATCCTGATATTGTCTTCCTTGACATTGTTATGCCTGTGGTTGATGGAATTGAAGCCGTACGACAGATTGTGTCCTTTGACAGTTCTGCCTGTATCATCATGGTTTCCTCTGTCGGAACACAAAGTCAGATTAAAGCTGCCATTGAGGAAGGTGCAAAGGATTTTATCCAGAAACCTTTTGTTGCGAACCAGATTTTAACCATACTTAAGAACAGACTAGGAGGAAAATAATGTTTACGCAATTATTTGGAAACTTTCTCTTACGAAAAGGGGTTGTTTCACCGGAGCAGCTTTTAGAAGCTATGAAAACAACTTCCCAGTCCCACGTTAAGCTCGGAACTCTCTGTATCCATGCAGGTCTGATGTCTGCAGCGGAAGTGGAAAAAGTGTACATTCTTCAGACTCATATAGACAAGCGTTTTGGTGAGATTGCTATTGATGAAGGCTATCTTACTGCTTCACAGGTTGAGGAACTTATGGAAAATCAGGGTCCTAATTACCTGTTGCTTGCCCAGTCTCTGGTTGAAGCCAATATACTGACTCATGAAGAGATTGAGCGCCTCTTGTATGACTATCAGGCCGAGACCGAAATGTATGATCTGGATATGATGGATGAACATAAAGAGAAATTAAAGAAGCTTGTTATGAACTTCTGCAACTTTGGTGACATCCGCTATGCAGATAAGGCAGTTTCATATTTACAGCTGTTGTTTAACAACCTGATCCGTTTTATCGGGGATGATTTTACTCCAATGAATCTTATTTCTTTTCAGGAGTATGTTACAAACTGCGGCTCTTCTCAAATGATCAAGGGAGAATATTCTTTAAGTTCTGCTATTGATATGGATGAACAGACAGCCATTAGTTTCGCATCCCGTTATGCCGGCGATGAATTCAAATCCTTTGATGAATATGTATCTGCTTCTTTGGAAGATTTCTTAAATCTTCATAATGGTTTATTTGTGGTAAATGTATCCAATGCAGACTCTATGGAATTGGATTTAGAGCCCCCCACTACTTTGATGAACGAGGTTTATGCACCGGAGGGAGCCACTTATCTTCTTCCAATCTGTTATACTTTTGGAACCATTAACTTTTTGATTACCTTATTTGACTAATCCATACTGTGTAACCTGAGCTGCAGGATGAACCTGCAGCTCTTTTTTAAAGGAGAATGTTATGCTGCCCGGTGTTTCCAGAACTCAAAAAAAGAACGGCACTCCTTACTTTCGTGCCGGAATCACCTATCGAAATAAGCATATCAGTCTGGGAAGTTTTTCCGATGAGGAAACTGCATTCCAGGCTTATTTGGATGCTTCCAAGATCCTTCAGGATGATTTATGTTCCATAGACGGGGATTTTTCCGGTTATACGCTTGCATTTCCTAAGATCATAACGCTATTGAACTTTCGGGACAATGGAATCTATATCAAAACTCCTATCTATATCCGTCAGAACTATTTCCAATACTTTTTGACCCCTACTGTGGATCTGAAGTTTGATATGGATGATCTGTTTTATTACAGTACACGCACGATCTCCGTTCGCAAGGGGCATTATTTTGTAGCGGATTATGGAATGCAGGTTACGATCTTTTCACGTTATGGAATAAAAAATCACGGCGTAAAGGGCCGTGATTATATCTTTGCCAATGGAGATGAAACGGATTACCGTTACTCCAATATTATTGTGATCAATCCCTACCATGGTGTAACCCGCTGCACTCACCGAAACAGAGTAGCATATCGGGTCCGCATCCACTTAAAAAGCAACTATGTCATTGGTTACTATGAGGATGAAGTCAAAGCTGCCATCGCTTATAACAAAGCTGTGGATGCCGCCCATGATGCCGGTATCACCAAGAATTTTCCGATCAACTTTATTGATGATTGCTCCAACCGGCAGTATGCCCAGATCTACTCGCAGATCCAACTGCCGGAAAGCTTTTATCTCGGAATCCGCAGCTATTTGGATCAGTTACATAATGTTAATCAAAAGTAGTCTGCGTTTCTACACCCCATACTTTGGCATATTCTGAAATGGTCCGGTCAGAAGAAAAATATCCCGCTTTCGCGATATTTACTAACATCTTCTGACTCCATGCCCTGTTGTCTTCGTACGCCTTATATGCTTCTTCCCGGCAGTTGCAATATGCTTCAAAATCAAGGAAGGTCATAAAATAGTCCTTACTCAACAATTCTTTATACAGACGTTTCAGTTTCTTTTCATCCCCGATCTTCATCAGCGTATCACTGACAAGGAAGTCTACAGCCTGTTTTAATGCCGTGTTTTGCTTGTAAAACTCCTTAGGATCGTAATCTTCTTTTTTGTAATGACCGATCACTTCATCACTGGAGGCACCGAAGATGAAACTATTCTCTTTTCCCACCAGATCCACGATCTCTACATTGGCTCCGTCCATGGTTCCAAGCGTTACTGCTCCGTTTAACATGAACTTCATATTACCTGTTCCGCTTGCTTCCTTTGATGCCAAAGAAATCTGTTCTGAAATGTCACAAGCCGGAATGAGTTTTTCGGCCTTGGTCACATTGTAATTTTCCACCATGACAACTTTAAGATATGGGCTCACCTCAGGATCATTGTTTATAATTTCCTGCAAACACAGGATAAGATGAATGATATCTTTTGCTATGGTGTAGGCTTTGGCCGCTTTAGCTCCAAAAATAACCGTAATAGGTGTTTGTGGTTTTTTACCGGCTTTGATCTCCTGATATTTTCTGATCGCATACAAAGCATTCATCTGTTGACGCTTATATTCATGAAGACGTTTTACCTGAATATCATAAATGGAGTTTACATCAATGACTACCTGCTGAGTCTTAAAAAGATACTCTGCCAAGGCCTTTTTATTTTCCTGCTTAATACAGTACAAGCGCTCCAAAACCTCATCACTTTCTTTATATGCAAGAAGTCCTTCCAGCTTTGTTGCGTCAGTTTTAAATCCATCGCCGAGAAGTTCGCTTAAATAAAGAGTAAGCGGACGGTTACAATGCAGAAGCCAGCGTCGGAAGGTAATTCCGTTGGTTTTGTTGTTGAACTTCTCCGGGTAGATATCATAAAACGGTTTAAGTTCAGACTGCTTTAAAATCTCGGTATGTAAAGCCGCCACACCATTAACACTATAACCGTAGTGAATATCGATATGCGCCATATGCACCAGATTTTTCCCGTCAATGATATGTACTTTTTTGTCCTGATAAGATGACTTTACCCTTTGATCAAGTTCCTTAATAATGGGCACCAGATGCGGGACCACTTCTTCAAGATAAGAAAGCGGCCATTTTTCCAATGCTTCTGCAAGAATAGTGTGATTTGTATAAGCGCAACAGTTTGATACGATATGGATCGCTTCATCCATCTCTATTCCCCGCCCTTGAAGTAGTCGGATAAGTTCCGGGATCACCATGGTAGGATGGGTATCGTTGATCTGAATGGTAGCGTAGTCTGCAAGATCATGCAGATTGCTTCCCCTTTCCTCACTCTCCTGAAGGATCAGCTGTGCAGCATTGCTCACCATGAAATACTGCTGATAAATCCGCAGTTTTCTGCCCTCTACATCACTGTCGTCCGGGTACAGAAACAGTGTCAGATTTTTCTTAATATCCTCTTTGTCAAAACTGATCCCCTCTTCTACAATCCCTTCTTCTACTGTATCGACATCAAACAGATGAAGGCGGTTTGTCTGGTTGTTATATCCCGTTACCAAAATATCATACATGGTAGAGTTCAGAGTAAACTCTTTAAAAGGAACCTGATAAACGTGATCTGTTTTGATCAGCCAGCTATCTTTCTCAATCCATGGATCCGGCGTCTCTTCCTGCCTGTTTTCTTTAAACACCTGGCGGAATAATCCCAAATGATAGTTTAATCCAACTCCATCGCCCATGATGCCTAAGGTGGCCATGGAATCCAGAAAACAGGCTGCCAAACGTCCCAGTCCTCCGTTTCCTAAAGAAGGCTCTGCTTCATATTCCTCCACATCTTCAACAGCAAAACCGTTTTCTTCCAGCAATTTACGCACTTGTTCATAAATTCCAAGATTTATAAGGTTATTGGACAACAGTTTTCCGATCAGGAATTCAGCTGATATATAGTATACTTTCTTTTTTCCATGAATGGTTTCTTTTTCCATTGCCAGTTTATTGCATAACCTTAATAAAGCGTCATACAACTCTTGGATATCACACTCACGGATTGGCTTTTTTGCCAAATCTTCTATTGTTTTTTCTAAATTCATTCTTCGATCTCCTATTTCACCAGATTTTTTCCGTCCGCATCGAACATATGCATCAGACTCTGGTCAAATGTAAAGGAAACCTTTTGCCCAATGGAAAACTCTTTGCCATCGTTTTTGTTTAATTCTGTTGTAGAAAGGATCATAATGGTATCTTTATGCATAGCAGTTAAATGAACATGCACAGAACTTCCCATCATTTCAGAAACCTCTACGGTTCCTTCCAATGCATTCTCTTGCCCTTGCGCAAGAACAAGATGCTCCGGTCTGACACCAAGAGTAATCTCTTGTTCCGGTGTATCTTTTTCAAGAAGGATCCTGTTTTGTTCATCACTGACCGGATAAACCTTTTCTCCAACCACAACCTGATAATCCAATCCATTCTTTCTAAGCTCTGCATTCCAGAAATTCATCTGCGGCACACCGATAAAGCCGGCAACAAAAAGATTCTCCGGCTCATGAAATACTTCTTGTGGAGTTCCGATCTGCTGGATCACACCATCTTTCATGATCACGATACGATCTCCCAAAGTCATGGCTTCCGTCTGATCATGGGTTACATATACAAAAGTTGTATCGATCCTCTGACGCAGCTTGATGATCTCTGCTCTCATCTGATTTCTTAATTTAGCATCCAGATTGGATAAAGGCTCATCCATAAGAAGAACCTTGGGTTCTCTCACAATGGCACGTCCGATAGCAACACGCTGACGTTGTCCTCCGGATAATGCCTTGGGTTTACGATTTAAATAGTCTTTTATATCCAGGATCTCAGCAACTTCTTCCACCCGCTTATTGATCTCTGATTTATCCATTTTACGGATCTTCAAAGGAAATTCCAGATTTTCACGTACCGTCATATGCGGGTAAAGAGCATAATTCTGAAATACCATGGCTATATCACGGTCCTTTGGTTCCACATGGTTCATAACTTTACCATCAATGAGAAGGTTTCCTTCCGTAATATCTTCCAAACCTGCGATCATTCGCAAGGTTGTGGACTTTCCGCATCCGGATGGTCCTACCAAAACAATAAATTCTTTGTCCTCAATCTCCAGATTAAAATCCTGGACAGCAAGAACTCCTTCTTCGGTTACCAGAAGGTTACTTTTTTCCTGGTCTTCTTTTTTCTTACCCTTCTTTTTTTCTTGGTTTGGGTAAACTTTCTTGATGTGTTCTAAGATAACTTTAGACATAAAAATAAACTATGGTAATATTGCATCCGCAGGATATTACCTCGCATCCACACGC
>JBJEKY010000157.1:9778-32419 GCA_051878875.1 Lachnospiraceae bacterium
AAAAATAAACTATGGTAATATTGCATCCGCAGGATATTACCTCGCATCCACACGCAAAGGTGTGCGATACCTTATCGACAGGTCTCCACACTGCCGCACCGCTAGTTTGGCGGATTTCCTCCTTATTTCCCTCATGAAATTCCAAAAAGTGGAGTGAAAGATCAGGGGTAAAATAGATTAATTTGAAAAATCAAATAAGATTTTGCTTATGAATATACCTCAAAAAAAAGCAAATCACAAGCCTATTTCTTCCAAAAATCCATTCTCTGTGATTTTTCACAAAAAAATCTATGCAAAAATGAACGCTTTTCACAAAGTTAATATTTTTGTAATATTTCATCTTGCACAATCAATATTTTGGTACTATGATTGGTTTATGCAATAGCTGGAATCGTTTCCGGAGGCGTTTCCAGAAGTTTCCAAAACAGCTTCTGTGTAAAACATTTTTCGCAGTACGATCCAGAGAGCACGTAAATTTAAGGAGGAAGAATACATGAAAAAATTTAACATGAAGAAAATTGCTGCTTTAACCTTATCTGCAGCAATGGTGCTTTCCATGGTCACAGGATGTGGCAGCAAAGAAAGCTCTGATGAAGGAGGCAGCTCCGATGGAGAAGCAAAAGGTTCTGTTTATTATCTGAACTTCAAACCGGAAGCAGACGCAGCATGGCAGGAACTTGCTGAAGCTTACACTGAAGAGACCGGTGTTGAGGTTACCGTTTTAACTGCTGCAAGCGGTCAGTACGAAACCACATTAAAGAGTGAAATCGCTAAATCTGATGCTCCTACCATGTTCCAGGTTAACGGACCTGTAGGACTTGCTAAATGGAAAGAATATTGTTATGACCTTACCGGAACTGATATTGATAACCAGCTTTCCAGTAAAGACTTCGAGTTACTGGACGGCGACAAGGTTGCAGGTATCGCCTATGCAGTTGAAACCTATGGAATCATCTACAATAAGTCCTTATTGGAAAAAGCAGGCTATACCCAGGACGATATCAAGAATTTTGATGATTTAAAGAAAGTATGTGAAGACATTACTGCACGTAAAGATGAATTAGGATTCTCCGCATTCACTTCCGCAGGTATGGACGGATCTTCTGACTGGAGATTTAAGACCCATCTTGCAAGCCTTCCTATTTATTATGAATATCAGGCAGACGGAATCACAGGTACAGATGCTATCAAAGGTACCTACTTAGATAACTTCCGTAATGTATGGGATCTGTACATTAACAACTCTACTACTGATCCTTCCCAGTTAAGTACCAAGACCGGTGATGACGCAGTAGCTGAATTCGTAACCGAACAGGCTGTGTTCTATCAGAACGGTACCTGGGCTTGGAACGATATTTCCGAACTTGGCGAGGATAAGATTGGTATGCTTCCTATCTATATCGGAGTGGAAGGTGAAGAAAACCAGGGATTATGTACCGGTACCGAGAACTACTGGTGTGTAAATGCTAATGCTTCTGAAGAAGACATTCAGGCAACTCTGGATTTCATGAACTGGTGTGTAACTTCCGAAACAGGACTGAATGCTATGTGTAAAGCAGACGGCGGAATGCCATCCGGCGAAGCAGGTATGGGATTTGTCATTCCTTTCAAGGGCTGTCTGGAATCCGCTAACCCACTGATCAATATTGCAAATGAGTATCTGAACAATGGATATACTTCCGTTTCCTGGGCATTCCTTACCATGCCATCTGAAAACTGGAAAGACGATGTTGGTTCTGCAATGACTGTTTATGCAGCTGACCAGACCGATGCAAACTGGAACAATGTTGTTTCTGCATTCGTTGACGGATGGGCAACCGAAGCTGCTGCTGCAAAAGAAGCTGCTGCAGAATAAGTTTTTCACTATACATAGTTTTTTCCTTGGCAGGGTGGGAATCCTCCACCCTGCTATTTTTACAATCCAGGAGGTTTTTAGTTATGGAACGTTCCATTCGCAAATATTGGCCGATCTTTGTATTTCCCACCATGGCTGCATTTCTCATTGGATTCATAGTTCCTTTTATAGAAGGAATCTACCTTTCCTTTTGTGATTTTGTAACGATCAAAGACGCTACGTTTACCGGATTTAACAATTATCTTCTTGCATTTGAAGATACTACCTTTACCCATGCATTTTGGTTTACTTCTTTTTTTGCAGTAGTAACCCTTTTATTAGTCAATATTTTTGCATTTGTTATTGCACTGGCTCTCACGCAGAAAATACGTGGAACCAATGTTTTCAGAACAGTATTTTTCATGCCGAACCTGATCGGAGGAATCGTTCTCGGATATGTTTGGCAGATCATTTTTGACGGAATCTTAGGAAAATTCGGCCTTGCATTGAAACTTAGTGAAAAATTCGGTTTCTGGGGCCTTGTCATATTAATATGCTGGCAACAAATTGGATATATGATGATCGTTTACATTGCAGGACTTCAGTCCATCCCCGGCTCTTTAATTGAAGCTGCCCGGATTGATGGTGCCGGTGCCTGGCAAAGACTGATCCATGTGACCATCCCCAATATGATGCCATCCATTACCATTTGTACATTTTTAACCATTACCAATTCCTTTAAGCTCTTTGACCAGAACTTAGCGTTAACTGCCGGCGAGCCCCTGCATGCCACTGAAATGTTAGCCCTTAACATCTATGATACCTTCTACGGCCGGGTAGGCTGGGAAGGCGTAGGTCAGGCTAAAGCCGTGATCTTCTTTATCCTGGTAGTTGGTATTGGTCTTCTTCAGTTAAGATTAACCCGCAGTAAGGAGGTACAGCAATAATGAAAAGTAAAGTGAAAGGCATTTTTGCCACCCTGTTTTTTACCATTGTTTCCATTATCTATGTGGCTCCGATTTTTGTAATACTGATCAACTCTTTTAAAAAGAAGTCCTACATCAGTCTTGCTCCTTTTGAATTACCCAATGAGCAAAGCTACTACGGACTGCAAAACTACATTACCAGTATAGACCGCTACGAAATCCTGAAAGCATTTGGCTGGACTCTGTTTATTACGGTATGCTCCGTTGTGGTGATCCTGGTATGCTGTTCCATGTGTGCATGGTACATCACCCGTGTAAAAAATATTTTTACCAAGATCATTTATCTGCTTTGTGTTTTTTCCATGGTGGTTCCTTTCCAGATGGTGATGTTTACCCTCTCCGGAACTGCAGACTCTCTGGGATTAAATACTCCCTGGGGGATCGTGATCATCTA
This sequence comes from Lachnospiraceae bacterium, assembly GCA_051878875.1. GTDB lineage: Bacteria > Bacillota > Clostridia > Lachnospirales > Lachnospiraceae > XBB1006. Next base: position 12,993 of record JBJEKY010000157.1, read on the forward strand.
CCTTGGATTTGGCGCAGGTTTGGCGGTATTTATGTTCTGCGGTTTTGTAAAATCTATTCCTATTGAAATAGAAGAAGCTGCCATGATCGATGGCTGTAATCCCATCCGTACCTTCTTTAAGGTTGTGCTTCCTATTATGAAACCTACCTATATTTCTGTGGGTATACTGGAAGCCATGTGGATCTGGAATGATTTCCTGCTACCTTATCTTGTACTTGATATTAAGAAATACAAAACCATTTCCATCGTTATCCAGTACATGAAAGGAAGCTATGGACGTGTAGATATGGGTGCCATTATGGCATGCCTCATTATGGCCGTGATCCCGGTCATTGTCTTCTACTTATGCTGTCAGAAATACATTATCAAAGGTGTTGCAGCCGGTGCTGTAAAAGGTTAAAATAGTATCATTAAGTTTTAAGGAGTCTAAATAGGATATGACGATTAAAGATATCGCCCGGCTGTCCGGTTACGGAATCGGAACCGTCAGTCGAGTTCTGAATAATCATCCTGATGTCAGCGATGAAGCAAGAGCTGCCGTGAATAAAGTAATTGAAGAAACCGGATATCAACCCAATTCAAATGCACGGTTGCTGAAGATGCAGGCCACCTCTTCCATCCTGATCATCGTAAAAGGAACCCACAATCTTTTGTTTGCAGATGTACTGGAACAAATGCAGACTTTACTTTCTGATTATGGGGAAGATCTTTCCATCAGCTATTTAGACGAAGACGCCAACGAAATACAACATGCCATTACACTGTGTCGTGAGCGGAACCCCAAGGCCATTGTTTTCCTTGGCGGAAATCTGGAGTTCTTTAAAACAGATTTCAAAAAGATATCTGCCCCCTGTTTTCTGCTTACCAATACAGCGGAGCAGTTGGGCTATTCCAACCTCTCTTCCATTTCTACGGATGACTTCGCGGCCGGAAAAATGGTGATCGAGTATTTGATCGGCCAAGGCCATCGAAATATTGGAATGATCGGTGGAAATCTTTCCAGTACCCAGATTAGTTTCAACCGTGTGGAAGGTGGCCGCGAGGCTTTTCGGGATCACAACATTCCTTTTCATGTTGAGTCCAACTATGTGCCTTGCCGCTATTCCCTGGAAGACGGTTATGAAGCTGCCAAACAATTATTAACAAAAAATCCATCCATCACTGCTTTGTTTGCCATCAGTGATGTGATCGCGCTCGGTGCCATGAGAGCGATCAGTGATTTAGGCAAACGTATTCCTGAGGATGTGTCTCTGGTGGGTTATGATGGTATTTCTCTTGCCAGCTATTCACTCCCAAGGCTTACTACCATTCGTCAGGATACCGGGACTATGGCAAAACGTTGTGTGGATCTGATCCTAACCGGCATCCACTATCCACAGCCTGCAGTCCATATCACAGTTCCCTTTTCTTTAGTGGAACGGGAAAGTGTGATCTCACGCAAAGAATAACCCGAAAGGAAAAAATATTATGAGACGATCCGGTATTTTAATGCCTATCACCTCTCTTCCATCCCCTTACGGTGTTGGAACTTTGGGTCAATGTGCCCGCGATTTTATCTGTTTTCTGGAAAAAGCCGGTCAGACTTATTGGCAGATCCTTCCTATTGGTCCAACCGGTTATGGAGACTCACCTTATCAACCCAGTTCCTCCTATGCAGGAAATCCTTACATGATAGACCTGGAGGAATTAACCAAAGATCATCTTCTCTCAACAGAGGAATATGATTCCATCCATTGGGGTGAACAGGAGAATTTGGTGGATTACGGGATCCTTTATGAAAAACGCCTTGCTGTTTTGAAACCTGCCTGTGATGAAGCAAGGAAGAAACTGCATTCCGAATATAACAGGTTTACGAAGCAACAGTCCTACTGGCTTGATGATTATGCTTTATTTATGGCGATTAAAAAGCATTATGGTGGTGTCTCCCAGGTAGAATGGCCTATGGACATCCGCAGGCGGGAGCCGGATGCAATGAAGTATTATACTGACCTTTTGCAGGAGGACATCCTGTTTTTCAAAACAGTTCAGTTTTTGTTCTTCCGTCAGTGGGATGCTTTAAAAGCCTTCGCAAAAAAACATCATATTCTTCTGATCGGAGATATTCCCATCTATATCGGACTTGACAGCTCTGATGTATGGGCTCACCCGGAAGAATTTCAGTTGGATAAAAACCTTCTCCCCATTGATGTTGCCGGCTGTCCGCCGGATGGATTCTCTGCGGAAGGACAGCTTTGGGGAAATCCTCTTTTTGACTGGAAACATATGAAACAGGACGGCTTTACCTGGTGGATTTCCCGTATCCGTTATCAGACACAGATTTATGATTTTCTCAGGATCGATCATTTCAGAGGATTTGATTCCTACTATGCAATTCCGGCCTCAGAATCTACCGCCTGCAATGGCGTCTGGAAAAAAGGTCCCGGAATCGCACTTTTTAAAGCACTGAAAAAAGAACTGGGCGAGCTTCCCATTATTGCGGAAGACCTGGGATTTCTTACTCCGTCCGTCCACAAGTTGCTTTCCGGCACCGGTTTTCCCGGCATGAAGGTTCTGGAATTTGCTTTTGACAGTCGAGATACCGGCTCCGGTTATCTGCCACACTGTTACACGCAAAATTGCATTGTCTATACCGGAACTCATGACAATGACACCATCTTAGGTTGGGAGAAAACAGCCCCCAAAGAAGATATTGCTTATGCGAAGGATTACCTGAATTTTCAGGAGAACGAGGAGTTTAACTGGTGCATGATGCGGACTGCCCTGTCCAGTGTGGCAGATACAGCTATCCTGCAAATGCCGGATCTTCTTAACTTAGGATCGGAAGGACGTATCAATATTCCATCCACAATCGGCGGAAACTGGGTATGGCGCTGTCTTCCCGGTGATTACAATGATGAACTTGCAAACCGGCTCCATCATCTTACTTCTTTGTATGGACGGTTACCTAAAGACGAAACCATTTCTTCCAAATGACTATAAAAAAACCTGAACCAAAGTAGATATATATCTCTTCGGTTCAGGTTTTTTATTCATGTCAAGCGAACTGCTTGAAGACTTATCTTATTTATTCTTGAACAAACTGACATGCAGGTTTCTTGAAGAAATCAACCTTTGGCTCTAAGAATTTCAATTCATGATGTTGCGGATTTTCCACCAACTCAGTCAACGGTTCAAAAATATAATCCCAGGAGAATAATCTGTCGTCTACCTTAAGGTATTCCTGTACCATTTCACAACCGGTAGGTGCAATCGGATGTAGCAGTGTAGTGATCACCTTCACACCGTAGAAACAATCGATCAGAATCTGTTTTCTCAATGATTCATCTTCATTTTTCTCTGCTGTTTTAATATTGTTTACCCAGTGTTTGTTCACATCACGGATGAGGCTGTCCAACACATAGGTCACACGATGGAACTCGTGATTATACATATAACGTTCATATTCCAAAATCGCATCATGACACAGATTCTTGATCTTTTCGTCCACCTGTCCAACCGGCATGATTCCATCATAGTACTGCTGTGTAGAATAGAAACAGGAACGTACCAGACGATTAAATACATTAGTCAGAAGGTTTCCTTCTTTTAATACCGGGTCTGCTCCTTCCTGTTCTTCTTTCGGAAGATAAACCTGTGGTTTAAATCCAACGCTCTTGCTGGCCAGTCCCAGACTTAAGAAATGGATACGGAGCTGTTCTGCCGAATAGAATTCCAGTAATTCATCTGCCATAGGCGGTTTTAACTCGGAACTGCTGCTGGCTTTCTTATCCATAAATAAAATATGGTTATTGGCAACGATATGAGGCAGGACCTCCTTCTCCATATCAACGGTTTCGCCCTTTTTATGATTTAACCCAACGAACATACCCATCTCTGCCAAACCATAGAAATAGATGTTATCCTGTCCGATAAACTGATATACACAGGCATCCTCATCCTGCCACCATTTCTTCCATTCATCTTCCGGAAGCCCTTTCTGTTCCAGATAGGTTCTGGTAAATGAAATTGGTGCCCATAAAGATTCCGGCCATACCCAGAAGGTAAGCCCTTCTACTCCATCCTGCTCAGGTACTTTCACACCCCAGTCAATGTTTCCGGACAACCGGAACGGAACCAGGGTTTTTCCGGTACGATAATGGATTCCTTTCTCATCTAAGATCTCTCTTGCCTTATCTCTTCCATCCAAATTCCTGAAAATAAAGGTTATGGATGGCTTTTTCTCTTCATTGATGGTTTCGTGTTCCGGAAAAGCAGCTTCTAAGCTGTCCAGATCTTCAATCTGTTTCTTCTGGACATACATACAGGGTGCCTTTAGAAACTCCTCCATAGCTTTTATTTCAAATTTTCTGGTATTGGTATTTCTGGTAAGGAACTGCATCCGTTCGCTTAACATATCCATACAATCCTCTAAGGTAAAATACCAGTTGGTCACATGACGGATTTCCGGTTTTACCCCGGATAAGGTACTGATGGGATCAATCAGCTCTGATGGCGAATACTGATGTCCCAGATCACATTCATCTGCATATCCTTTTTCCGAACAGCATCCCTCGATAGGACATTTTCCAACAACCTGGCGACCGTTGATAAATACCTTTTTCACGGGATCAAAAAACTGTGGTGTTGACATCTGTACCAGATGCCCATTCTCATATAATTTATGAAAAACTTCATCAGAAACCTTCTGATGCATCTTTCCGGTCTCACCAAAAGCACTTGCACCGAAAAGATCCAGACTGATCTCATAATCCTGCAATGTTTTTTTCTGCTTCTCGTGGTTGCCCATCACATACTCTTCCAAAGAACCTGTATAACCACTGTCCACAAGTTTCCTGTATGCTTCTACGATAGGAGAACCATAACAGTCCGTACCGGATACGAAGATCACATTCTCCTTTCCAATACGGTCACGAAGAAAACGTGCAAACGTGTCTGCATGCACAAACATACCGCCCACATGTCCAAAGTGAAGGGTTTTATTTCCGTAGGGCATTCCACCTGTAATAATGGCTCTTTTAGGAAATACCGGACGTTCATCATTTCGAATTCTCTTATTGATCATTGATTCTACTCCTTCTTAAACTCATTATATCATAACTCTAGATCTTGAAGAAATCAAGGGAAGCAGAAATCTCTTTTGCAACTTTTTCAATTTCCTGGGAAGAATCTGCCACTTTAGCCACGGTTCCTGCCAGTGTATCCATGGATGCGGTTGTTTCCTGTGCACCGGCTGCATTCTGCTGTGAAAAAGCGGCCAGGGTATTCATGTTGCTCTCCGTGGATGCTCTTGCCCTGTCGCAATTACTTGCATATTCTTCAATTTGTCTTGCCTCGGTACTCGTTACGGAAACTCCCTGGGCAAACTGTTCAAATTGCGCGATAGTCTCCTCCAGACAGCTGATCTGCTCGTCTAAGATTTTCTGCATACTCTCCATCTGTTTCATGGTACTCTGTGAGTTTTCAACCACTTCATCAATATTGGCTTTGATCCTTGCTGCTGATTCATTGGATTCAGTCGCCAGCTTCTGGATTTCCTCAGCAACCACAGAAAAGCCTCGTCCTGCTTCTCCTGCCCGGGCTGCCTCAATGGACGCATTTAAAGAAAGCAGTTTTGTCTGATCAGCAATGCTACTGATCATATCCACAGCCTCATTAATGGATTTCACAGACGCATTGGTTTTCCGGATCTGTTCACCCATCTGGGCAATGGCATCCATGGTATTGTTATTGGTCGCAGACAATCTTCCGAAATTCTGCTGGGAGACTTCCTGTGCAGACAACATATGTCCGGTATATTCATTTAACGAATCCACACTTGTTACAATGTTTCCGATCATGGCACTCATCTGATTAATGCTCTCCAGAGCCTGACCTACTTCGTTGGCCTGATTATTTGCGCTGGCCGCCACTTCCTGTACAGCTGCCCCGATATTGACCGCAGTGGAATCCGCTTTGTTTGCCACATCCCCAAGTACGGCTCCGCTCTCCAACAATTTCTCGGAAATGGATTTCATCTGCATGATCACGCCGTGAAGTTGTTCATGTAACCGCTGTACTGCAAGCAGCATTGCTCCGATCTCGTCTTTTCTCTTGGCAATACGATCCATTTCCTCATCCGTTTCAAATGCAAAATCTCCCTCTGCCAGTTTATCCACCATTTCTTTGTTGATAAGGATCGCTTTCACGATTCCACCGGTACCCGAGAAGATCAGGATCACACCAACCACCAACATTACAATTGCACAAAGAGCCATGGATATTGCTTTCTTCGCAATATAGGCTGTAGTCTCTGCCTTATCCATGGTAACTAACAACATTCCTACGCTTTCACCCTTGAAATTCTTAACAGCACAGCAATAGGCATATGCCGGCTTGCCATTTTGTTCTATTCCGGTATAAAAATGATCTTCCCCGGTTTCCAAAACATCTTTAACCAATTCCGGAGATGCCGTAACACCAACCTGGAACAGCATGGTTTCAGGATCGCTTACCGACGTTGCCACTGCAGTATCCTGATAGTAGAATGTTACGTCCATGTCAGCTCTCTTCTGGATATTCAGGAAAAACTGGTTATTCTTGGAGATTGTAAAATCACCTTTTCTTACGATTCCCTCTCCATTTATAGTATAATCTCCGTCATCCAATGTACTAAGAGCAGCCATGGTTGTTGTTCCAACTGCTTTTAAGCTCTGAAGCGTACGGTCCGTTAAAGCTGTATTTAACGTATATATGGAAAGTCCCGTCAGGATCAGGGCAAGTAATAACACCGGCGTTCCAGCGATCCTGATAAAGTGTCGAAACAGCTTGGTTCTATGTATCTTGCGTTTCGATCCCTTCGGCTGTTTCGCTTTACTGCGAACGCTCTTTGGTTTTCCCCCTTTTATGACGGGCTTTTTTCTGGCTTCTTTTTGTTTTTTCTCTTTTTTCATCTTTGCACCTCGGTAGATTTAGACTTTTTACCACTCCTACCGGGATTATACCATATTGTCTGCTATTTCTCTACTATTTGTTCACATTTCCTTCAAATTATTTTCGCCTTATTTTCACATAATTCGACACAAAAAATTACCAGAGTACAGCTCCTGTCAGGCTAAAGCTGTCTTCCGGATCCTTATTTTCCTCAGACCCGGCTCCTTCCTCCTCCTTTTGCTGTGTCGGCTCGTAAGTTACAGTAATCATCTTTATTTCTGAATGATTACCGGCCTTATCTACTGCATAGATGCTCAATTCATACGTTCCGTACTTTTTAGCCTGATATGCTTCATACAATGCCTTAACATCTGCCTTTATATAGGATTTCTCCAGTTCCTCTCCACTGTCTTTTGCCGTGATGAAGGAACAAATATACTCCGTTATATCCTGTTCGGATGTTTCAAAATCCTCATTTACAGCCAAAGCACGAATCATTTCATCATCTACCGATAACTTTGTCTGACTACGATAGACCGTTGGCGCGGTTGTATCCTTCACCACCAGTTTCACTTTTTTCGTGGAGGTATTTCCCAGATAGTCTTTTGCCTTGTACGTCAGACTGTAATTTCCTTCTTTTGCAAGATCATATTTTCCCGTGATCGTGATCTTTACTCTTTGGCCTTTGAAATTAACTGCCCTGACACCATTTAACAACTTAGACTGCTTACTGCACCGCTCCACCATCATGGTAGTCTTTAGTCCACTGAACTTCGGTGCAACCTTACGCCAGGGATTGTTCTTGTTACTGTCCGTAGGATCCCAATTCTTATTTTTGCTGTCAGATGAAATCTTTATGGTTTCCGGTTTTCCCAATGGTCCCGGATCACTACTGTCATACACTTTTACCCTGGTTCCGTTTGGACAATTATCGTAGATCCACTTTGCATCCTGACAGCTTAACCGGACACATCCGTGAGACGCTGCCTTTCCCAATTTGTTAAACTCCTTGTATTGTAAGGTAGAAGGAGACATGGATGTATAGGGAACGGAGTGAAACATGATGGGGCCGTTAAACCGACAGGCATACTGGCCATACACGCCATAATACAACGGGCGCCATCTGTATTTGGAATAGATCTTGTACGTTCCCGTGGGAGTCTCATGATTTGCTCCCGATGTCGTTCCCACGGAACAGGTCATGGCTTTCACCGGAACTGTATACTTTCCGTTCTTGTCAAGGCCATACACCGTCACGCAGTTTTGTTCCCGATTGATCTTTATATAGTACGGTAATGTCTTACCGGATGCATTAAGACATTTCATCGGTGTCAAAAAACTGGTACACATACTAAGAAGCAAGGCCCATACAACAATTTTCCTTATTTTCCTGATGATCCTGTTTTCCTTCTTCCTATTGTTTTTATACTCCATCTTTTCCCTTTACCGATCCTTTCCAATACCTATCCTTTAGTCTTCATACATTTCTCTGTATTCATCGTAAGACACGAATAATCTGTATTCACCATCAATATATCCCATGTATCCTTCAGCTGTAAAATATCCTTTCATAAGATGTACCTCCTTTTATAAAAATGAACTACCTTAGTTTTGATAAATTCATTCTACAAAAAGAGGTGTCCCATAAAAGGGTCAGCTCATTGCAACGATCACTATTTACAGCATCCTCATACGCTTGATGATCTCACTATAAAACTCTTCCTTCGTTCCTTCTCTTCTTAAGTCCTCCAAGATCATGCCATCTTTAAGGAAGATAATACGCTTGCAGCAGCTGGCCATCTGTGGGTCATGCGTTACCATAACGATGGTTTTCCTTAGTTTCTCGTTGATTTCCTCAAAAGCCTCTACCACGATCTGACCGGACTTGGAGTCTAAATTACCGGTTGGTTCATCTGCAAGGATCAGATCCGGGTTATTGATAAGCGCACGGCTGATAGCCACACGCTGCTTCTCTCCGCCGGACAGCTCATAGGGTTTCTTCTCTAACAAATAGCTGATTCCAAAACGATTAGCATACGCTTTTGCATTTTCGATACAACGTTCTGCTTCCTGCTTATCCAGGACCATGGGAAGCATGATGTTTTCCATTACGGACAGACTGTCCATAAGGTAAAAATCCTGAAATACAAAACCAATCTCCCGCCTTCGGATATCTGCCAGTTCATCACTCCACAACTGTCCGGTGTCTTTTCCGCAAAAATAAAGATTCCCTTTCGTTGGCTGGTCAATAAGTCCCAGCACCTTTAACAACGTTGTTTTTCCGCAACCGGATTTTCCCATGATACCTACAAACTCCTGTTGATGTACGCTAAAATCCAGACCCTTTAATACTTCAATATTCTCTCCTTTGCTTTGGGCATTTGTCTTTAAGTAGCTACGGAACAGTTTATCCACTTTAAGAACAACGTCATCCATGTACGCTTCCGTCTTTATCATTTTATCGACTTTTACCTCGCTTTTTCCCAGTTTCGCTCATTTCACTAATTGCTATTCTACCATGGATTCTTATCGCAAACAAGGATAACACGAAAACAACATAAAAGACATAAAAGAGGCGTAAAGAATAAAAAGAACTTCATACAATCTATCGGATCGTTCATCCGGACTAGGTGATCACCAGACTGTTTCCCCTCTGCTGCTTTGCCTCTTTCTTCGTCCTGGCTATCGCCAGTGAAAGTTCACTGATGGATTCAAACTTCTTGGTTCTGTTGGTGACTGCTGCGGCAGATAAGGTTGCCAAAGAAAACTTTTCTATAAATCCATTTCTGTTCTTTGACATGATATAACCATTTCTTCTGTCTATTTCACTATATAGCATCCTGGAATCTCTGGTAAAATCCTCAAAGATGCTTTTGCATAACTTCTCAGTCCTGTCCCCTTTTGTGATTACTACAAAATCATCTCCTCCAATGTGCCCGCAAAAATCATCCGGTCTGCATAGGCGTTTTAAAATTTCGGCTAAAGCCTTGATCATCAGATCTCCATTTGTAAATCCGTAAGCATCATTATAGGCTTTAAAATTATCCAGATCAAAATAGATGATCGCAAAAGGATCACAACTTCCCATTAATTGCTCCACCATTTCATCAATGGCGATATTGCCGGGAAGTCCTGTCAACGGATTACAGTCTGTAGCACGTTTTACCTGGATATTGATAGCCGCCAGGAGAAGATCTTTAATGGTAACAAACCCCATATATTTCTGAGTCATTCCGTCCACCACCGCAATGGAATCATAAATATAGGGATGACAGCGGACCATCGCCATTTTGGATGCGGTTTCGATGGGGGTATCCGGTGTCACTGTCAGGCAGGATGTATCCATGACTTCGCCCACACTTTTGCGGGCGTTAAGTGTGTAACCATACATCCCGCTCAATTCCTGCAGTACCGCCCGTTTTGTCAGATCTCCCAGAAATCTTCCCTGCTCATCTACCACCGCCAACTCTGTAATATTTGGATCATTCATAAGTTCATAAACATCTGAAAACCTGGTTTCAGGCAAGATTGAAGGCATTTTTGTACTAAGTTTGGATACCGGGTGAAAAAAAGCCGCGGCATACTGCGGTTTACTATGTTCTTGTTGAAAATACAGGATTTCTTCTTTCTGTTTTTCCCCAATACTTTCAAATCTCTCGCTCGGTTTGGCAAGATAATATCCCTGCGCATAATCGATGTTCATAGAAATAATGGTCTCCAGCTGTTCTCGGGTTTCCACTCCCTCTGCGATCAGCGCAATTCCGGAATCCGTAGCAAACTGGGATAGTGCCATAACAAAGGAGCGTTTATAACTATCTTTTTCAATATCCCGGATAATCTCCATATCAATTTTGATAAACTGTGGCTTTATCTCAAAAATGCGGTTAATACCGGAATAACCGGAACCCACATCATCCACAGCAATGCTGAATCCCTGCCTTCTATAATGATGCAGGGATTTCTGAAAGGTCACAATATCCCGAATGGCAGATCGCTCCGTGGCTTCAAACACAATGTCGGTACAATCGAGATCATATTTTTTCAAGTTTTCCCGGGTAACTCCACTTATAAAGCTACTGTCATTTACAATATTCGGATCCACATTCAAAAACAATTTTGCATGTTTTGGTTTCTCCAAAGAATGTTCTATAGAATTTACCCTGCAAAGCTTTTCAAACTCCCACAAACAATTCATCTTTTCGGCAATCTCAAAAGCTTCACCGATATGGAACCCACATTCCTTTCTTGTGATACGGCTCAATGCCTCGTATGCATAAACCGTTCCGTCTTTCAATGATATGATTGGCTGAAACACCGCCTTGATCTCCTTGTTTTCTATGATTTCATGCATCTGCATTTTAATTTCATCTGATACTGCTGTAACCGTCATTTTTCTCCTCCGGATTTTTTACAATCTTCTCCAATCTAGTCACTCTAAATAGTAGTGATTTTTCTACAGACCATCTATCATAGAAAGGTATATTCTATGTACATTTCATGTAAAAACAGCATGGAATGTCTATAATGCAAAAAGTACCAGATTGGCACTCCGCCGATCTGGTACTCATTTCACACGTTACCTATTATTATAATTGTTTTGCAAAGCAGATGATCCGGTTTGCTTCTTCAAACCCATTTTTTAGATGAAACTTTCTGCTGGCTTCGTTGGATAATTCACAGTCACTGGCAAATTCAGAACAGCCCATCTGTTTTGCCCAGTCTTCGCATGCTGCCAAAAGTTTTCCTGCTAATCCTTTATGCCTGTATTCTTCCAAAACAAAGATTCCTTCCAGATATCCCACCGGATCACTCCGGGTTCCTTCCACATAATCGTGGCGGAGCTGACACTGGGCAAAGCCCACCGATTTGTCATCCTGACTACAGATAAAAATTCCACACTCCAAACCATCCAACAGATCCTTGTATTCTCGTTCCATTTCTTCCACACTGTGATGAGGCCACAACTGCACGGACAAATCCGCCAGCAGATGGGCATCTGATTTACCTGCCTGATAGATCATACTAAAACTCCTTTAAACTCTTCCCTAAATTTAATCTTCCCTTTTGGTCTTAGTACTAGCCTATCGCCCTGCGAGCAAATTGTCAAATGCGAGGTTCTATGGTTTGTCATGCCGTTTTTTTCTTATACATAGTTGAAGACATCCTGCACAGTAACTGCGATATTTTTGGCACCGGCCTGCTTAAGTTCTTCCCGGTCTCCATAACCGTAAAGCACACCTATGCAGTCCATGCCAACCGCCTTTGCTCCATTTACATCCTGGCTACGGTCTCCCACCATAACAGCTGATGATAGGTTGCTGATCTTGCAGACAGACAATGCATAACGGATCACATCTTCCTTTTTGATACGCTCCGGTCCGTTACTGGCTCCCGCAATATAGGTAAAATAAGAATCCAAATGAAAATATTGCAAGATTTTACGGGCCATGTCTTCCGGCTTGGACGTGGCTACAATAAGGGTTTTCTGCATATCCTTAAGTTGTTTTAAAAGATCTTCAATGCCATCATATACACGGTTTTCACACCAGCCCTTTTCCTGATAATATTCTCGGTAATATTTTATTGCCAGATCAGTGTCCTGTTCTGACAAACCAATCAATGTCCGGAAAGATTCCTGCAATGGCGGGCCGATGAATCTTAATAAACAGGTTTCATCATAATCCCGGATACCCATTTTCGCTAACGCATACTTCGCAGAATTGATAATACCCTCTCCCGACTCCGTCAAAGTTCCGTCCAGATCGAATAAAATATATTGGTACATACTCTCTCCTGTTAAAAAATCGAGCCGCCAAAATGGCGGCCCAATCAGATTTATCCAATTTAGAATTTACCTGCGTCTGCAGCTTCTTGCACGCTTACGGCAACAGCTACGGTAGCACCTACCATTGGGTTGTTACCCATTCCGATCAAGCCCATCATTTCAACGTGAGCCGGTACGGAGGAGGATCCTGCGAACTGTGCATCGGAGTGCATACGTCCTAAAGTATCGGTCATTCCGTAGGAAGCCGGTCCTGCAGCCATGTTGTCCGGATGAAGGGTACGGCCTGTACCACCGCCGGATGCAACAGAGAAGTATTTCTTACCCTGCTCGATACATTCTTTCTTATAGGTTCCTGCAACCGGATGCTGGAAACGGGTTGGGTTGGTGGAGTTACCGGTAATGGAAACACCAACGTTCTCATGGTGCATGATTGCTACACCTTCCTGAACATCATCCGCACCATAGCATTTTACGGTAGCACGAAGACCATCAGAGTATGGTTTTTCAAATACAACATTCAATTTGGCTTCTTTATAGTCATATTTTGTCTCTACATATGTAAATCCGTTGATTCTGGAAATGATCTGTGCTGCATCTTTTCCAAGACCGTTTAAGATAACACGAAGAGGTTTCTGACGAACTTTGTTTGCTTTCTCAGCGATTCCGATAGCACCTTCTGCTGCGGCAAAGGACTCATGTCCTGCTAAGAATGCGAAACACTCGGTTTCTTCTTCCAGAAGCATTTTTCCGAGGTTTCCATGTCCCAAACCTACCTTACGGTGGTCAGCAACGGAACCCGGGATACAGAAAGCCTGAAGACCTTCACCGATGGCTGCTGCTGCATCAGCGGCGCGACGGCAGTTCTTCTTAATGGCAATGGCTGCACCAACGGTATAAGCCCAGCAAGCATTCTCAAAACAGATTGGCTGGATCTTCTTCACCTGGTTATATACATCAAGTCCTGCGTCTTTGGTAATCTTCTCTGCTTCTTCCAGAGAGCTGATACCATATTTATTCAGGGCTTCCGTGATCTGCGGAAGTCTTCTTTCATAGGATTCAAATAATGCCATGTCTTTTCTCCTTTCTATTCCTGTCTCGGATCGATGATCTTAACAGCACCCTGTTCTTCGGTAACACGTCCGTAAGAACCTTTTGCCTTTTCCCATGCTGTGTTTGGATCATCACCCTTTTTAATGAAATCGGTCATTTTTCCAAGAGAAACAAACTGGTATCCGATCACTTCATTATCTTTGTCAAGAGCAATACCGGTTACATAGCCTTCTGCCATCTCCAGATAACGAACACCTTTTTCCTTGGTTGCATACATGGTTCCAACCTGGGAACGAAGTCCTTTTCCAAGGTCTTCCAGTCCGGCACCGATCACAAGACCGTCATCGGAGAACGCACTCTGGGTTCTTCCATACACGATCTGTAAAAACAGTTCGCGCATAGCGGTATTAATGGCATCACATACAAGGTCCGTATTTAACGCTTCCAGAATAGTTTTTCCCTGAAGGATCTCTGCGGCCATAGCTGCAGAATGGGTCATACCGGAGCATCCGATGGTCTCTACCAATGCCTCTTCGATCACACCGTTTTTAACATTTAAAGTTAACTTGCAGGCACCCTGCTGCGGCGCGCACCAGCCTACTCCATGTGTAAATCCGGAGATATCGGTAATCTGTTTTGCGTGTGTCCACTGTCCTTCCTGAGGGATTGGGGCGGGCTCATGCTTAGCACCCTTGGCTACCGGACACATTAATTCAACTTCTTTTGAATAAATCATGTTATTCTCCTTTCCTACTATCCGTTGCGTATTTCAACACAGTTTCCTGTATGTATAACAATACACATAGCTATTTGTTATTTTACAGCTTTTTGTTGTTTTCGTAAAGTGGTTTTGCCTTCCATTTTCAAAAGTTCAGCTTTAACAGTTTATTGTCCATGCTTTAATATTTTTTATCTTCGCTCCACAATATGCTCTGCATCTTTGTAGATGCAGTTTTCCGGGATCACTCCACGCACAGAAGACAATGGGTACACAGAGGTTCCTCTTCCGATGACGGTTCCGGGATTTAACACGCTGTTGCATCCGATCTCCACGCCGTCTCCCAACATGGCTCCTACTTTCTTAAGTCCCGTTTCCATCTTCTCTTCCTTGCCCTTGATCACCACCAGAGTCTTGTCTGACTTAACATTGGATGTAATACTGCCTGCACCCATATGTGCCTTGTATCCCAGAATAGAGTCTCCCACATAATTGTAATGTGGAACCTGCACGTTATCAAATAAGATCACATTTTTTAATTCTGTGGAATTTCCCACCACACAGTGGTTTCCCACAATGGCATTGCCCCGGATAAAAGCACCCGGGCGCACCTCGGTTTCTTCCCCAATGATCACGGGACCATAAATATTGGCATTATCATAGATCTTTGCACTTTTCGCGATCCAGATATGCTCTCCCCGCTGCTCATAAATAGCAGGATCCAGACTTTCTCCCAATTTCAAAATATAGTCCTTGATCTTAGGAAGTACTTCCCAGGGATAAGTGCATCCTGCAAATACTTCTGCCGCCTGGGTTTTATTAAGGTCGTATAAAGACGAAATCTCACACTGTTTCATGTTATTCTCCTCCCTTTATGAAAAATCAAAGGATATTCCCGTTTCTTTGTCATACTTTAGTTTTGCGTCAAACAGATTGCCTGATTTACTGTGAAAACCGGTGATCTTGTTTTCTGTAATTCCTTTGGTAAAAAGCTCTTTCATTACGTCATCGTTTAGATCCACCTGTGCCACCACATGGGAAATTTTAAATCCACAGGCACATTCCAGATAAAATCTGCTTCGGATAAGCTTATAGCCGCATACCGGACAATCCACGTTTGACTCCACATCCGGTACCGCATCCGGAAACCGGAACTTGATCTCTCCATTTTCAAAAACAAGTTCCGCATCAAACTTCTTGCCATTCTTGGACTTAAATCCGGAGATCACATCGGTTTTACCTTCGTTTAGCAGTTTCTTTAACTGGGCTTCTTTTAATTTCACTCCGGCAATCTTTCCCACAGTGAAATTACAACTGTCTTCCACATCTTTTTTGTAGTTTGCGCAGCCATAGCCAAAAGGCGTTACCACAATATCGCCGCCACATTTCGGGCATACGACTCCGTTTATTTTTTTTACTTCCACATGATCAAAATCAAATTCTATGGAATAGGTTCCATCCTCTGCTTTTTTTAAGTTTAGGCAGGCATCAAATCGTTTTCCTGCCTTTGATTTAAAGCCCCGGATGGTTTCCGTGTGACCATCCCGTATAAGTTGCTTTGCCTGCTCTAAGCTTAAGGTTTTTCCGCAGATGGTTCCAATGGAAAAGCGGCAGCTTTCCGGATTCTCGGCATCAAAGTTACTGCAGCCGAATCCAAAGGCTGTTTTCACCATAGGTGCCTGACACACAGGACAAATAAGATCCTTGATATAGTATGCCTCTTTATCCTCGAAATCAAAGCTTATCTTTGCATTTCCTTCCGGATCCTGCTCTAACTTCAACACTGCATCAAACTTCTTTCCATTCTTGGAAGAAAAGCCCTTAAGCAATCCTGTTTTTCCGTTCTCAATAAGACTCTTTACTTCCTCTATCGATAACGAACGACCTGCAATGGCTCCAATGGAAAACTTACAGCCGCTGCCATCTTTTTTATAGGTTTCACAGCCGTAGCCAAAGGGTGTGGTCACTAACTGGTTGTGACATACCGGACATTCCACCCCGATCTTTGCTTTGACCTGGGACGAACCGTCCTTTCCGATCACAGCAAATTCCGAGATCTTATCGCTGATCTCGTCCTTCAAATCCCGGTCAATAATAGCCCGGGTCTCTTTCCTGATAAAATCTTCCAGCTTGGCGCGGTATCCGGTAAACTCCACCGTACCCGCTGTAATTCCATCCAGCCCCTTTTCCCAGGACGCAGTCATCTTGGGATTCAGTAATGCCGGAACGGTCATGTTCACCACCTCGTATACCATTTCTCCCAAGGCACTGGGCGTCAACACCTGGGTTTTCCGGTTGAGGTTAAGATATGCAATACGAACCAGTTTATCAATGATTTCTGCACGGGTGGCAGAGGTTCCGATTCCGGAGCCCTTGATCTGTTCCCGCAGTTCCTCTTCTTCAATGAGCTGACCTGCATTCTCCATGGCCAAAACCATGGATCCGGAGGTATAGCGTTTGGGTGGGGAAGTTTTTCCTTCCTTGATAGCAAAATCCTGCACGGAAAGCTCATCTCCCTTTTTCAGGCTCTCTGCCAGGGCAAGTAACCCTTCCTGATTCTCATTACCTTCCCCATCCTCATTTTTATCTTCCTGGGATTTTTCAACAGAAGCGGTTTTTCCCATCACGGCAAGATATCCCGGTGCTTTTAACACCTTGGCACTTGCAAATAAGGACTCCCGCCCCATACCTATGGTAAGTTTCACCGTTTCAAACTGTGCCGGCGGATAGAAAATTGCAAGGAAACGTCGAACGATCAGGTCAAAGATCTTTTTTTCCAATTCCGACAAAGACTGGTATTCCGATAACTGTCCCGTGGGAATGATGGCATAGTGATCTGTGATCTTACTGTCATCGGTATAAGAAGACTTGCCAATGCCTGCATAGGCACGCTTGTCCATGATTTCTTTGACAAACGGTGCAACCGGTTCATAAGCCGACAGACGGCTGATATTTCTTGAAATCTCCTTTGCAATGGCAGAAGAAAGCACTCTGGCATCGGTTCTTGGGTAGGTGGTCAGCTTTTTCTCATATAAAGTCTGGGCCACATTCAGGGTCTGGTCAGGGCTTATTTTAAACCGTTTGGAACACTCTGCCTGAAGTTCCGCTAAATTAAACAGAAACGGAGCACGTTTCCTGCTGGTACCTTTTTCAACTTCCTTTACTACGGCTTTTTCCGAACGTAGCTTTTCTATTAGATTTTTCGCATCTTCTTCCTTACGGAACCCATTTTCTTTATACAACAAAGGGGAGGCCACATACTCTGAGCCCTCCACCGCTTTCCATTCTCCTTCTATAGCAGCATCTGTAAAGCTGCCTACTACCCGGTAAAAAGGAGTTTCTGTAAAATTCCGTATCTCCCTTTCACGGATCACAACCATGCCGAGTACGCAGGTCATAACCCTGCCTACGGCAATAGCAGTATAAGACTGGGTCTGAGCTGCACGGTTCAATAGATTACCATATTTTACAGACATGGCCCTGGAAAAGTTGATGCCCATGGCATAGTCTTCAATGGTACGCATAATGCCGGAAAGACCCAGATTCTTGTACTCCTCCATATCCTTGGCTTCCCGGATACCACGAAGCAGTTCCTCATCGGTCTGGGAGTCGATCCATACCCTCAGTTCCTTCATGCCTTCCCGGACACCTCCGAAATTCCGGATATTTTCCTCAATGGTCTGTCCTTCTTTTCCGGCGTCTCCTGCCCAGTACACCACATCGATATCTTCCCGGTAAAGCAGCTTATGTACCGTTTCATACTGGTTTTTTACCGGTTCGATCACATCATATTTATACTCTTTCGGCAAAAAAGGGAGATCTTCCAATCTCCACTTTTTGTATTTCTCGTCATAGCTTTCCGGATATACCATCCCTACCAGATGGCCCACGCACCAGCTGATGACATAAGAATCATTCTCTATATATCCTTCCTGTCGGCCTGAAACTTTCAAAACTCTGGCAAAATCTCTGGCCACAGAGGGCTTTTCTGTTATAATGAGTGCTTTTCCCAACCTGACGCTCCTTTTATCCTTCTTACATTTCGTTCATATCTACGATCACAATATGAGGATCATCCTTTGCAGCCTGCATCAGCGCCGGTTCAAAGGATTTGGCAGAAAACAGATAGCAATACTCTGCCTTCACTTTTGCTTCTTTTAACCGTAGAAGCAGTTGTTCATACATGTCATAGGTAAAGCAGTCCTCAGACCAACTACAGCTTCCCACAATGGTATTTCGGACTTTATCCTGGGCAATGATATCAATGTTACCTTTCTTTCCAATCCAGGTTCCCATTTTGGAAATGGTAATGGGAAGCTGATGGATGGCACTGGATAATTCCAGATACTCCATACATACCTTTTTAAAGGTTTCGTTAAGATACTCTTCCATACCGGGAGCAATGAAAGCATCATAAAAAGCCTCCGGTCCCATGCTCCGAAGCTGTCCCTGATAGGGGAACACGAACCGGAACCAGAAATTTAAATAGGTATTGGAGATCCGGTAAATACCCTTCTTGGCATTCTCCCATCCTCCGGTTTCAAAAGAGGTAACCTTCTCAATAACTTCAAAAGCCATAAGATTCTTCATATATACACTGATCTTAGCTCTGGAATACCCGGTATACAGATAGATATCATTCAGTTTCTCCCTGCCGCCGGCAATGGCGGAAAGAATGGTCTGATAAACACTGTACTCCCGAAGCTGGGCCGCAATGTAATCATGTGCTTCATGATACAAAGGTCCCTCCGGGTCAAGGATCAGGTTACATACATTTTCTTTCAGTGTCTTTCTTGCATTCCAATGTTTAAGATACCCCGGGACACCACCTAACACTCCATACACTTCAATGGACTGGGACACAGAAAAATTGGGAAATCTACGTACTACATCCAGGAATTTTAATTCCGAAAGCCGGATGACCCTGTCAAATTTTGAATACTCTGTTTTTCTCTGCTCCGGCAG
>JBJEKY010000158.1:0-5673 GCA_051878875.1 Lachnospiraceae bacterium
CCATCCTCTGTGGTTTTGCTGCAACGACTATGTTGTTTAAAGATCCTTCCCTTTCCGGTGCCCTTGAAGCAGGCGGTTTTAACTTAGGGTACTTATCCCCGTGGATCGCTGCTTCCATCGGTGTTATCAGTGGCGTTATCATCGGTTCTATCGCAGAGTATTATACCAGTTATGATTACAAGCCAACCCAGCTCATTGCTGACGCTTCCAAAGAAGGTGCAGCGCTGACCATTACCCAGGGTATGTCTGTTGGTATGAAGTCCTGTATGGCTCCACTGATCTTACTGGGTGTGGCAACCTTTGCTTCCTATGCAGTATCCGGAATGTTTGGTATTTCTATGGCCGCCATCGGAATGCTGTCCTTCGTAAGTACCACGGTTTCTGTTGATACCTATGGACCCATCTCTGACAATGCCGGCGGTATTGCCGAGATGTCCGAGCTGGATCCGGAAGTTCGTGAGATCACCGATAAATTAGACTCCGTTGGCAACACCACGGCTGCCATCGGAAAAGGTTTTGCCATCGGCTCCGCTGCTTTTGCAGCCCTGTCACTGATGGTATCTTACCTGTATTCCTTTAACGATCCGTCCACTCCGCTGGAATTAAACTTCACCAATCCACTGATCTTAGCAGGTGCCATGGTCGGTGGTGCTCTGCCGTTCCTGTTCTCCGGCATGCTGATCGAAGCGGTTGCCAAGGCTGCCAGAAAAATGGTAGATGAAGTAAGGCGTCAGTTCCGCGAGATTCCGGGGCTCCTGGAAGGAAGCGCAAAGCCGGATTACAAGACCTGTATTGAGATCTCTTCTCAGGGTGCCTTGAAAGAAATGCGGGTTCCGGCCATCCTTTCCATTGTGTTCCCGCTGGTGGCAGGTTTCTTATGCGGTCCCTGGTTTGTAGGCGGTGTACTGATCGGAGCTACTCTTTCTGCCATCATGCTGGCGATCTTTACCGGTAATGCCGGTGGTGCCTGGGACAACGCAAAGAAATACATCGAATCCGGCGCTGTTGAAGGTCAAAAAAAAGGTTCCCCGGCTCATGATGCAGCCGTTGTTGGTGACACTGTCGGTGACCCGTTAAAAGATACTGTCGGACCTTCTCTGGATATTCTGATCAAGATCATGTCCACCGTTTCATTGGTTGCCGTAGCACTGTTTCGTGACTACAACCTGTTAGACTGGATCATGACCATGATTAAATAAAAGATGGGCTGTTGCACCGACGATTTTTGAACCGAAGGTGCAACAGCCCTTTTCTATTACTTTCTGAAATACCGCTCTGCGTTATAGTAGGAAATTCCTTCTACAATCCTCTTTAATGCCTTCTCATCGTCGGGGTATTCTCCGTTTTCTACCCAGCCTCCGATGAGGTTACATAAGATCCGGCGGAAATATTCGTGTCTGGTATAGGACAGGAAGCTTCTGGAGTCAGTGAGCATTCCCACAAAATTTCCTAATAATCCCAGGTTGGCAAGGGATGTCATCTGGGCGATCATGCCGGTCTTGTTATCATTAAACCACCAGGCGGAGCCGTGCTGGATCTTGCCTACCGCACTACTGTCCTGGAAGCAACCAATCACGGTACCGATGGCAGCATCGTCAGCAGGGTTCAGGGAATAAATGATGGTCTTAGGCAATTCATCCGTTTCTGCTAAGGCGTTTAAATACTGTCCCATTTCGATGGATGAACCATAAGTGTTGATGGCATCAATACCTGCATCCGGGCCCAGTGCTTTGAAGATCTTCTTATTTAAATCACGCTGCACACCGTAGTGAAGCTGCATTACCCAGTTGCGCTTCGCATACTCTTTTCCTACCGCTACCATAAAAGCGGTTTTGTACTGACGCTCTTCCTTCCTGGTGAGTTGTTCACCGGAAAGACGTTTTGCCAGCACTTTTTCCACTTCCTCATCCGTATAAGGTTCATACATAATGTACTCTAAGCCGTGGTCGGAAACCACACAGCCATTTGCCTCGAAAAAGTCCATGCGTTTCGTCAACGCGTCCATCAGGGTTGCAAAGCTTGTGATCTTCACGCCACTCACCTGGGAAAGCTGCTCCAGATAAAAAGCAAAGCTTTCTTTTTCAATGGCCATAGCCTTGTCCGGGCGGAAAGCCGGAAGCACTTTTACACGAAAACCATCCTCACGAAGCTTCTTATGCCACTCCAGACTATCCACCGGGTCATCGGTGGTGCATAGCATGGTGACGTTGGATTTTAAGATCAGGTTTCTTGCAGACATATCCGGCTGAGCCAGTTTTTCATTGCACAGATTCCAAACCTCTTCGGCGGTGTCTGCACATAGATGTCCCTCGTAGCCGAAGTATTTTTTTAACTCCAGGTGACTCCAGTGGTACAGAGGATTGCCGATGGCAACCTCCAAAGTTTCTGCCCATTTCTGAAATTTTTCCCGGTCAGAGGCATTTCCCGTGATGTATTTTTCCTCCACTCCGTTAGAGCGCATCTGACGCCACTTGTAGTGATCGGCTCCCAGCCACACCTGGGTGATGTTGTCAAAATGCACATCCTCGTAGATCTCCTTGGGAGACAAATGACAATGGTAATCGATGATAGGCAGTTTTTCCGCATAATCATGATATAAATGACGAGCAGTTTCCGTTGCTAAAAGAAAGTCGTCGTCCATAAATTTTTTCATTGTTGTATCCTCCATGTTCGGCGGGCGCCCGAAGGCGTTCCGTCTTCTCGCGATACCGCAATTGCGCCCCGCGGCGCATATTTCCCGCGGCCGGGTCCTCTTTCATGCAGGCCGCCGCGTCGGCTACCGCTGCACTCTGGCACCTGCGCCACCCATCAGTGCCTCTACTTCTTTTTTGGAAGCCATGGTGGTGTCGCCCGGTGTGGTCATGGCCAGAGCACCGTGAGCTGCCCCGTAGTTTACGGCAAGTTCTGCGTCGCCGGTGGTCATAAGTCCGTAGATGAGGCCGGAGGCAAAAGAATCTCCGCCGCCTACACGGTCCATGATCTCCAGACCCTTGTAATCTTTGGCTTTGTAGATCTCGCCGTCTGCCCAGCAAAGAGCACTCCAGTCGTTGACGGTGGCTGTTTTTACAGTACGAAGGGTGGTGGCGACTGCCTTAAAGTTGGGATATACTTTCACTGCTTCGTTGATCATCTTTTTGTAACCGTCGATGTTAAGTTCTTTCAGGTTAGCATCGTTTCCTTCAATCTCGAAACCAAGGCAGGCGGTGAAGTCTTCCTCGTTTCCGATCATCACGTCTACGTATTTTGCAATCTCTTTGTTCACTTCCTGGGCTTTTGCCTGGCCGCCGATGGCGCTCCACATGGAAGGACGGTAGTTTAAGTCATAGGATACGATGGTGCCGTATTTCTTAGCTGTCTTGATGGCAGCAAGCACTGTTTCACAGGACTGTTCGGATAATGCGGCATAGATTCCGCCGGTGTGAAGCCAGCGCACGCCCAGCTCTCCGAAAATATAGTCAAAATCAAAATCTTCCGGCGTAGCCTTGGAGATTGCGGTGTTGGCACGATCGGAACATCCCTTTGCACCACGGATACCGAATCCGCGCTCGGTAAAATTGATTCCGTTTCTGCATACCCGGCCGATTCCGTCGGTCTCCATCCACTTGATCAGCGAAGTGTCCACGCCGCCCTGCAGGATGAAATCCTCCATGAGCATACCCACTTCGTTATCTGCAAACGCGGTGATCACTGCGGTTTTCATGCCGAAGCATCTGCGTAAGCCCCGGACTACGTTATACTCTCCGCCGCCTTCCCAGGCCCGGAAATTTCTGGCGGTGCGGATCCGTCCCTCGCCGGGATCCAATCGTAACATGACTTCTCCTAACGATACTGCATCAAATGTACATTCTTCTTTCGCTCTTAAATTCAGTTCCATTATCCTCTGATCTCCTTTACAATGGCTGCTGCCTGTGCTGTCAGTTCTTTGATCTTGTTAAAATCTCCTGCTTTGATCAGGTCTTTTTTCACCATCCAGCTTCCGCCGCAGGCAAGGATCCGGTCATAGGCAAGGTAGTCTTTTACATTATCGGCATTGATTCCTCCGGTGGGCATGAATTTCACGCCTACATAGGGTGCCGCAATGGCTTTGATGAAGCTTAAGCCGCCGCTTGGTTCTGCGGGAAAAAATTTAACCACATCAAGACCATACTCTAAACAGGTCTCTACGTTGCTTGGTGTGCAGGTTCCCGGTGTGATGGGGATGTTGTTTTTCACGCAATACTCCACGACCTTCGGGTTGGTTCCGGGACTTACGATGAATTTGGCTCCGGCCTTTACTGCCCGGTCTACCTGTTCAATGGTCAGTACAGTTCCTGCACCTACCAGCATCTCCGGGAATTTTTCACTTAAGATCTTAATGGACTCTTCTGCCGCATCGGTCCTAAATGTCACCTCTGCGCAGGGAAGTCCGCCCTCCATCAGGGCTCTTCCTAAGTTTTCTGCATCTTTTGCATCGTCCAAAACCACCACCGGAACGATTCCGATCTTTCCAAGCTGCTCTAATACTTCGTTCATGACGTTTCCTTCTTTCTTTTTATGCAGTGACAGCCAACCGGCGGATCTTCCGCCCGGCTGGCTCCTACTTTGATCTGTCCGCGCAATTTAACACGGACAGCAGTTTCCTCGTTCTATACGTACTTCTTCAGGGTTGCACGGATGGCTCCCTTGCCTGCGATAAGCTCGGCAAAATATTCACATACCTGTCTTGCCATGCCGACTTCATACAGGTTCACACCGAAGATCTTGGCATTCTCAAGGACCGGTTTTAAAGCACTTTCCACATCCGCTTTTTCACCCAGCTTAAAGTCTGTCACATAAGGACGGACGGTATCTAACAATGGATCCGGGCTTAATTCAAAGGCTTCACCCTCATCGTTTACACCCATTAAGTACCGTAACCAGCCGGCAAATACCAGAGGGATCAGCTTCAGGTTTGCAAGGTCTTTTCCTTCTTTGATGTAGTTCTTGATGGTCTCGCCGTAGCGGATGGCTAACTTCTGGGAAGTGTCGGTGGCAATCCGCTGCGGGGTATCCGGCATAAATGGATTTGGGAACCGCACATTGATAACCGTATCAATGAATTCCTTAGGATCCAGTACACCCGGATTTACCACTACCGGAAGTCCTTCTTCGTAGCCGATGGTCTTAATGAGTTTTACAAGTTCGGTATCTTTTAACTCCTCGGAGATCTTGGTGTAACCCAGAAGACATCCGTACACCGCCAGTGCGGTATGCAACGGGTTTAAGCAAGTGCACACCTTCATGCGCTCTACTTTGTCTACGGTTTCTCTGTCGGTGAAGATCACGCCGCCTTTTTCCAGGGCTGGACGTCCGTTAGGGAAAGCATCCTCCACCACCAGGTACTCGGTCTCCTCTGCGTTGACAAAGGGTGCCACGTAGGTGTTTTTGGAGGTGATCACAGGATCTAAGCCTTCCAGACCGTCTTTCTGTAAAATCTCTTCCACGGAGGCATCCGGTCTTGGGGTGATCTTATCAATCATGGTCCAGGGGAAGGTCACCTTGCTCTTATCGTTGATGTAGTCTAAGAATCCCGGCTCTGCCTTGCCGTTTTCCACCCATTTTTCTGCGAATCCGTTCATGGCTGCATATAACTTGTCTCCGTTGTGGGAGCAGTTGTCGTTGCTGACCATGGCAATGGGCTTCTGACCGTTTTCG
>JBJEKY010000159.1:0-5656 GCA_051878875.1 Lachnospiraceae bacterium
ATGGCTCATTTCCTTTTCCTCAAAAAACAGGGTATACTTATATATATTTGGGAAAGAATTAACAAATTCTTATTGGAGGTGCCCATGAAGTACAAAATTCTTTTAAAACAGCACATCGGTGCTCCCTGTGCCCCAACGGTTAAAGTTGGTGACAAGGTTGAGCGCGGTGCGTGCATCGCAGAGCCAACCGGCCTGGGTGCTGCTATTCACTCTCCATTCGACGGCGAAGTTGCCGCTGTGGATGAAACATCCATCACTATTGAAGCTTCCGAGGCAAGTCCTGCGGAAGACAAATTCGTTCCGCTTACCGGTTCCGATGAAAAAGAGCTCATCGCTGCTGCCGGTCTGGTAGGAATGGGTGGAGCCGGATTCCCAACAGCCGTAAAGTGTAATGTAGACTTAAAGGGTGGTTACATTCTGGTAAATGCTGCAGAGTGTGAACCTCTGTTAGAGCACAACATTACCTGGATTGAGAAAAACGCTTCCACACTTCTTGATGGAATCAAGATTTTAAAGAAACTTTGCAATGCCAAAGAGGGGGTTATTGCTATTAAGGCCAAACACGAAGAGGCTGTAAAACTTCTTGCAGATCTTTGTGCTAAGGAAGAAGGTATCCGTGTTCATCTTTTACCGGACATTTACCCAATGGGTGAGGAGCGTGCCGTTGTAAGAGAAGTATTAGGAAAGCTTCTTGAGCCTACTGATCTTCCTTCCAAGGCAGATGCAGTCGTAATCAACGTGGAAACTGTTCAGCGTGTTGCAGAAGCAGTTACCAAAAAACGTCCTGTTATTACCAAGAACGTATCTGTTGCAGGTAAATTAAAGGGCGGCACACACACCAGAGTATTTATGGATGTTCCAATCGGAACAACTGTCGGTGAGCTGATCGAGCGTGCCGGAGGTATTGACGGTGAATATGGTGAGATCATCATGGGTGGTCCGTTTACCGGAAAAGCTACCACATTGGATACACCGATCACCAAAACAACCGGCGGTATCATCGTTACCAAACCTTTTGAAGACTTAAAGGGTGCTAAAGTAGGTTTACTGTTATGTGCCTGCGGCGGTAATGAAGAGCGTATGCGTGACATCGCCACAAAGATGAATGGCGAAGTTGTCATCGTAGAAAAATGTAAACAGGCTGCTGATATCAAAGGCACCCTGAAATGTGAGAACCCGGGTAACTGTCCTGGACAGGCACAGAAATGTATGAACATTAAGAAAGCAGGATGTACTGAGATCTTAATCGGAAACTGCAGTGACTGTACCAACACCGTTATGGGTTCTGCACCAAAGCTTGGATTAAACGTTCATCATCAGACAGATACCGTATTCGATACCGTTGGTAAAGAGCGTATGCGTTATCTGACCAAATCTAAGACCGTACCGCAGCTTGGCGAGGAGGTGGCTGAAGAAGCTTCCACCGAAGGCTGTGTATATGAAGTAACCAGAAACGAGGAAGACGGTTTATTACATATCGATATTAAAGAAGGAAAGAATATCGAAATTGAATTACCATTATTCCTGCAGTAAGAAATAACAAATCAACCATATAAAAAATAAAGGAGGCCTAGACACATGGCAATTAGTGAAGAATACGCAAAAGAACATGCAAAAAGTCCTGCAGTTCTTTGCTGTCGTGCAGAAAAGGGCGTGGTTTTAACAAGCCACAACTTAGAGGATCCTGCTATTTTTGATGATCTGGTAGATTCCGGATTATTAAATCTGGACGGATGCTTAACCATCGGTCAGGTTATCGGAGCAACCTTAACCGGAACATTTGACTCCTTAACCCCGCTGACTGTTGACAAGATCGACAAAGTAGTTGAAATGAAAGAAGAAACTAAGGAAGAAGCTCCAAAAGCTGCTCCTGCTCCAAAGGCAACAGCTACCAGCATTTCTGCACCGGTAGCAGGCGGAACCTTAAAGATCTCCATCGGAGAAGGAAAAGATATCCATGTTAGTATGCCACTTGTAAGTGTCGGAAATGGCGCTGCAGTTGCTCCTGTAGAGGGTGCTGCTCCTGCAGTAAATGCAGAACCGAAGCTGCTCCGTACCTTAACCCGTCATCACTACAAGATCACTGAAGTAAAACGTGGACCGGAAACCAAGATTGAAGGAACCACTCTTTACATCCGTGAGGGTATTGAAAAAGAAGCAATTGACAGCCAGGAACTGGTTTATGACTTAAAGATTGACATCATCACTCCGGAACAGTATCATACCTATTCCGAAACCATTATGGATGTTCAGCCAATCGCCTGCAAGGAAAAAGGCAGCGAGTTAGGATCCGGTGTCACCAGAGTATTAGACGGTGTTATCATGATGGTTACCGGTACCGATGCTAACGGCGTTCAGATCGGTGAGTTCGGTTCTTCCGAAGGTATCTTAGACGAGAACATTATGTGGAACCGTCCGGGTGCACCGGATAAGGGAGAGATCTTCATCAAAACCCAGGTTACCATTAAAGAGGGAACCAACATGGAGCGTCCGGGACCATTAGCAGCTCACTCTGCTACTGATGTGATCACCCAGGAAATCCGTGAAGCATTAAAGAAATTAGATGATGAGTCTCTGATCGTTGATAAAGAAACCTTCAACCAGTATCGTCGTCCCGGTAAGAAGAAAGTTGTTATCGTAAAAGAGATCATGGGACAGGGAGCTATGCATGACAACCTGCTGATCCCACAGGAGCCTGTAGGTGTTCTTGGTGCCCGTCCAAACGTAGACTTAGGAAACGTTCCTGTTGTGGTTTCTCCATTAGAGGTATTAGACGGATGTATCCACGCATTAACCTGTATCGGACCTGCTTCCAAGGAAATGTCCCGTCATTACTGGAGAGAGCCATTGGTTCTGGAGTGCTTATTTGACGAAGACGTTGACCTTTGCGGAGTTGTTCTCGTAGGTAGCCCACAGATCAACGCAGAGAAATTCTACGTATCCAAACGTGTTGGTATGACCTGTGAAGCATTGGAAGTTGACGGTGCTTTCGTTACTACCGAAGGATTCGGAAATAACCACATCGACTTTGCAAGCCACATCGAGCAGATCGGTATGCGTGATATTCCGGTTGTTGGATTATCCTTCTGTGCAAAACAGGGTGCTCTCGTTGTTGGTAACAAGTACATGGTCAGCATGGTTGATAACAACAAGTCTGAAGGTGGTATTGAGAACGAAGTTCTTGCTAACAACACCCTTTGTCCGGAAGACGCAGTTCGTGCCTTAGCAATGTTAAAAGCAAGAATGAACGGAACCGAGATCAAAGCTGCTGAGCGTAAATGGACACCTGCTGTTAAAGACAGCAACTTAGAGTTGATCTCCAACGTAACCGGCAAACCGGTTGAGCGTGTGAAGAATGAAACTTCTCTTCCAATGAGCGACAAACGCAGAGAGAAATACTCCTAAGTAGAAGGTGCCTAATATGCCACTGAATTACGGAGACAAGATCATTTATATGGAAGGTATCATCGTCCGCGTAACCGATGGTGCCGTAGGAATTGACCTGAAAGGACGGTTGGGTTATCTGGAGATCCCCATGAGGATGCTGATCACCGACTATCCCATTCAAATCGGTCAGGAAGTTGGTTTTAACATGAGCTTCATTGAACAGCTCAGCGAAGAACCCAACGAAACATATGTCAATAATCAAATCAATAAAAAACGTTCAGCTGAACAGATTAAATCAGCCGGGAAAGGAGAACGAAATGCCTAATTTCAATTTCGAAGGATTACAGTCCGAGATTTATGTGCCTGTAACTCCGCCTCCGGTATGGGCACCAGTAACCAAACCTCTGAATGAGATGAAGATTGCTATTGCTACTGCTGCCGGAGTTCATCATAAAAAAGATAAACGTTTCAATCTTGCAGGTGACTTCACCTTCCGTGAGATTTACGATACCATGCCATCTGACGAGTTGATGGTTTCTCATGGAGGATATGACAACAGTGATGTTAACAAAGATATCAACTGTATGTTCCCAATCGACCGCTTACATGAACTTGCAAAAGACGGTGTGATCGGATCCGTTTCCGAAATTCACATCGGATTCATGGGTGGTGGTGGAAACCAGGAAAAATTCAAAAATGAGACCGGTCCTGCAATTGCACAGATCTTCAAAGATCACAATGTAGATGCCGTTGTCTTAACCGCTGGCTGAGGTACCTGTCACCGCTCTGCAGTATTGGTGCAGAGAGCCATTGAAGAAGCAGGTATCCCAACTGTTATTATCGCTGCATTACCACCGGTTGTTAAACAGACCGGTACCCCACGTGCTGCTGCTCCATTGGTACCAATGGGTGCAAACGCAGGTGCTCCACATGATGTGGAAATGCAGTACAACATCGTAAAAGAGTCCCTGGATTTACTGGAAACCTTAGAGTCTCCTGGACAGGTAGTTCCTCTGAATTACGAGTACGTAGCAAAAGTTTAATAAACTTATCAAACTGCCGCAGTTTATGCTGCGGCAGTTTTTTTCCCAGGAGGTCAATACATGTCACAAGAAAAGATTATGCGACGTTTAACCATCCAAAGCCTTCACGTTGAATCGGTGCGCTTCGGCGACGCTTTTTCCATAAAACCGTTGAACGAAGAAGGCTACAAAACCTATGAGCTGACCCTGCCGGAAACTTCCCGGGATCTTGCACCGGAAGATGAGATCTTTTCCTCTCTCACCATGCGGATCATTGCGCCCCATGAACATCATGTGCACAACGAATCCATCATGGATATTTTTCCCATCTCTGCAAAGATCTTAGGAAAACTGGGAGAAGGCACCAGCCGCACCCTCACCGGTGTCTACGGCATGATCACCGGAGTAGACGAAGCAGGCGTACCTATCTGCGCTTTTGGCAACTCAGATGGTATGCTGGATGAGCAGATGGTACTTGGAAAAGCAGGCACACCCGGACCGGAGGATTACATTATCTGCTTTGATGCAGTATTAAAAGCCGGTAAAGGTGCTTCCAGAAGCGGCCCAGATGCCATCCATCATGCCGTGGATATCTACTGTCAATTTATCCGTGAGGAATTGAAAAAATTCCATGCAGTAGATGCCTCAGAAAGTCATACCTATGAAGATAAGATCCGCAGCGGAAAACCCAGGATCGTTCTCGTGAAACTGGTATCCGGACAGGGTGCCATGTACGACACCCGCTTTCTGCCTTCCGAGCCTTCGGGCTTTGAAAACAGTCACTCCATCATAGATATTACCGGTGCTCCCATTGTGTTTAGTCCCAACGAATACCGGGACGGAGCCATCCGGGCCATGTATTAACAAAAAGGAGGAATCAACATGGGTGTAGGACCATCAACCAAAGAAACCACACTGCATCATTTCCGGGATCCTTTGTTAAAAGTGCTTGCCGAGGATGACGACTTCGATCTCCAGGGCATCATCGTGGCCGGAATCCCACAGGATAATGTGAGCAAGGAACGCACCGGTGAGCGGATCGGTGCCTGGGTAGAGGCCATGCGCAGTGAAGGTGCCATTGTCAGCGCCGACAGCTGGGGTAACAGTGACATCGATTTTGCCAATACCGTAGAGCAGATCGGCTCCCGGGGGATCCCCGTGGTGGGCTTAAGCTTCTGCGGAACATCCGGGCAATTCGTGGTCACCAATCCCTATATGGATACCATTGTGGATATTAATAAAAGTGC
>JBJEKY010000160.1:0-5565 GCA_051878875.1 Lachnospiraceae bacterium
TCTTTGAGGAAGAAATCGACCGAATCTACCAGCTAACTGCCTAGTGGAGGGTGTCTAACTTGTTATTGCAATTTGCGCCTTCTTTTTCTATAGTGAATTCTTCGGAAATTTCGGAAAGAATATCATCTTGGCAAAGCTCTTCAGGAATTTCAGTTTCCTGAATAATGGCTATTATCTCGTTGTATTCTGGATTGTTACTTTTATGTAATTCTATGACGGCCTCTTTAGGAGAGTACTGTTGAAAAATGCCTTTAAAAGGATCTCTTAGTCCCAGATAATGTAGAATTGCCATGGACTGTTAACCATGGCTTTGAGTTTCATCCAGGTTTAGAATTTCTTTATCTATTTGTCTGTGCGAAAGACCATTAAATAGATAAGCCATTACAACAGCATGATGCTCCGCAGTAGAATACTGGCAATATTCTCTTTTCCTATTAGTTTTTTTAGCTCTGGGATTTGCATTGTTTTACCCTCACTGATTCATTAATATTAATATATATTCATTATAGTGCAAATATGGAGGCTTTAATTATGGATATTAAATCTCCAGAAGCAAGGAGTAATAATATGTCTGCAATTCGGAGTGCAGATACAAAACCGGAAATTTACTTACGAAAACTATTGTTTTCTCATGGATTCCGCTACAGAAAAAATTATTCAAAAATTTATGGCCATCCAGATATATATCTGCCAAAATACCATACTGCAGTTTTTGTACATGGATGTTTCTGGCATAGACATTCTGGTTGTAAATATACATACATGCCAAAAAGCAATGTAGAATTTTGGCAAAGCAAATTTAGAAAAAACCAGGAACGGGATAACCAGGTAATAAAACAATTAGAGAACGAAAATATTAAATGTTTGATAGTTTGGGAATGTGCAATAAAAGAAATGAAAAAAGACAATGATCTGGAAACTGCTTATTTAGATAATATTATTGAGTTCTTTAATAGTAGTCAAAAATACATGGAAATACCTTGAACGATTAGCATAAACAGGGAGACCCATTAATGGGTCTCCTTTCTTTCCGTAATAAAGCCTTACAAATAATTCATGCTATGATAAAACCAGTTGAAATAGGAGAAAACTTGGAAAAGGGGATAGGACTATGAAAGGTTCCGAAGCGCAGCTGCTGGGCTTTATGGAAGGTGCCAATAATCGCTATGTCATTCCGGTGTATCAGAGAAAATATGACTGGAAACGGGAAAATTGCAAGCAGCTATATGATGACTTGAAAAAGTTGATTGCAGAAGGTCGAAGCAGTCATTTCTTTGGAAGCATCGTATCGCAGGTAATTCCAAATGGCAGCAAGATTGAATTCTATATTATTGATGGTCAGCAGCGGTTGACTACCGTGACGTTGTTACTTCTGGCCATCTGTAATCTGGTTCGGTCTGGCCAGGTAAAATCGAGAGAACCGGCACTGGATGAGCAAATCCTGGAGCGTTTTGTCATTGCCAAATGGGCAGAGGACGGCGACCGTATCAAACTGCGACCAGTTAAGGGAGACCAGTCTGCTCTGGAAAAGTTGGTTGCCGGAGATCCGGAGGAGAACAATCCGGCTTCTCTCATGACGCTGAACTATCAATATTTCTGCGAGCAAATTTTACGAGATGAAATTTCTGTAGATGATCTTTATCAGGCAATCGAAAAACTGGAAATTATCAGTATTACACTAGAACATGACGACGATGCCCAGCTTATTTTTGAGAGTTTGAACTCAACAGGTTTGGCCCTCACGGAAAGTGACAAAATTCGCAACTACATACTAATGGGACTGCCACCGAAAAAGCAGAGAGAATACCATGAAAAATATTGGGTAAAAATAGAGGAATGCACGGGGAGTGAATTAAACCAGTTCATACGAGATTATCTCAGTATAAAGCAGCAGAAAACTCCAACCGTTCGGAACGTCTATCAGGTGTTTAAGCATTATGTAGAGAACAATTCGCTTGATTTGCAGAATCTGCTGGAAGATATGCTTCTCTATGCGCGCCTGTTCCAAAGATTGCGAACCGGCAATAGCGGCCTGCCAGGTTATCAGTTGAACGACTGCCTGCAGCGGCTGAATCGCCTGGATTTTACCGTGACGGTGCCATTTTTCCTTGAAGTGCTGCGACTGAATCAGAACGGAAAACTGGCAGCAGGGGATGTTACAAAAATTTTCTTGATGGTCGAAAGTTATCTGTTCCGCCGAAATATCTGTAATGTTCCATCTAATGCTCTGAATAAAGTCTTTCTGACACTAAACAAAGAGACACTACGGTTCGGAATAGATGCGACTGATTATGTAGATCACCTTGCCTATGTACTTCTTTCCAAGCGAGACAGCGGTCGATTCCCGGACGATGAGGAGTTTGCCCAGGCACTGGCCAACAAAGCGGTTTATCAAATGCAGGGGAAATACCGGGCCTATCTGTTCGAACGGTTTGAAAACTATGGTACGGTAGAGACGAAAGACGTCTACACCCATTTGGAAAATGGAACCTATTCCATTGAACATATAATGCCACAGCATTTAACGCCTGCCTGGGTTCAGGCATTGGGGCCGGATGCGGAAGAAATTCAGGAAACCTGGCTGCACCGATTGGGCAATCTTACACTGACCGCGTATAACTCCAGCATGAGCAATGCCACCTTCCAGGAAAAGCGAGACGGGGAGAATGGCTATAGGAAGAGTGGCCTTCGTATGAATCAGCGAATCGCGCTCGAAGAGAAATGGGGCCCAGATGAACTGCAGAAGCGCAGTGACGAGATGGTGGCCGAGGCGGTCAATGAAATCTGGCCGATGCCAGAGACGGAATTTGCCCCGGCGGAGCGGGAGTACGAATCCTGCTCGTTGGAGGACGACACCTTTGAGCTGACCGGGCGGGACCTCATCAAGTATCGTTATAAGAATGTGGAGACTCCGGTGGCAAGCTGGACCGAGATGTTTGAGCGCATGGTTAAGTTTCTACATGAGGGCGACAAGTCTGTTTTGGCGGAACTGGTTTACCAGTCTAAGAAAGAGGATTATCTCAGCGGATTCTTCAGCCGGAATCCGCATGGTGTTCGAGAGCCACTCAAAATAGATGACAACATCTATGCGGAAAAGAACACCAGTACCATGCTGAAAGTCTCCGTATTGCGGCGCCTGTTTCCACTATACGATGCCGACCCGAGTGACCTGGTCTTTTTCCTCAGTGATACCACTCAGAAAAAGGCAGCAGCAAGCACCCGTCACATCTATCGCAGAAAATACTGGGAAATGGCGCTCCCGTTGCTGAAGGAGTCCAATAAAGAAAATGGATATTTTGAGAGCTGCCGACCCGGTTCGCAGGTGAATTATGTGAAAGGGCATTTTGGAATAAGCGGAATCTCAATTGCCTGCTCAGTTGGTTGGTACGGGGCACGTGTTCGGCTCTATCTTGGCAGACCTGGTGCGGATGAAAATAAAGCGCTGTTTGACCAGTTGAAAGCGCGCCAGAATGAACTTGAGGGTGCACTAGGCGTTCCACTGGAGTGGGAACGCGGTGAGAACCGCAAGGCGTCGGTAATCGCGTATTCTTTGCTGGATGCCAGCATTTCAAATGAAGCAGATTGGCTCCGTATGGCAAACTTCCATGCAAAATGGAGCAAAAAATTTGTGGAAGTGTTTGTCCCAGTTTTAAAGGAATTAATAGAGAAATAAACAACAAAAGCCGGCAGCGCTTTCTAGCGCTGCCGACTTTTGGGTCAATTAAAATTTATTGATAATGAAGAACGGTGTTAATCGTATGAGTACGTGTGGTCCAATTTTCGGGTTTGAAGCAATCCTCTCCAGTGACACCTTCGTTCAGATCCTGATCGCTTTCTTTTCCTTTCAGAGAAACAGAGGAAATGCCGCCATTTGTTGTTTGATAGGAAATGGTTAGATCGCGATGATAGACGGTTGCGGAATCATCATAATGATTCGCAAACTTTGTCTTTGTTAGAATGCCGTTCTTATTATAGGAATAGGTACAGTAAATCCAAGGAAGACCGCCATAGGAATCAATTCTGGTAAATTGTCCTTTCCTATTAAGCTTATACTCCATAAAATCTTCTCCATTTCGCTTGACGGAAGAGAGAACATTCTTTTTATATTTGAACTGATACGTGCCGTTTCTTGTCTTTATGGAAGTAATATTTCCTTTGGAATCGAATCTGATCGTTGTTTTCCAGGAGGCCGTTGAGCCGCTTTCATATACTAATTTATTAGAAACGGAAACCGTATTTTTGTCGACGCTGTACGTTGAACGGATGTAGTTGCTGCCGGCCATTCCGTTACAGCATATTTCAGAGGACTTTATATTGCCGTTCCGAACATCAGGACTCAGCGCCAAAATGACATCATCAGTAAAATAACGTTCATATTCTGTATTCCACACATTGTTGATAACTTCATACATTGCATAAACAGGCATGTAGTTTTTTTTTGTGAAGTCCATAAAAGGATACATATAAGCATGGAATGGGAAATATGCTCCATTTGAATTGAGATAATGGTCTTCATCTACAGTGAAATTATCACCGAATTGAATAACTAGGTTCGTTCCTTCCCTTTGATAAGAGTAGACATTTCCAATTTGCGGCGAAGTACAAGAGGATACCTCAGCTGCACTTACAGCGCTTACCATTACACTCAGTGAAAAAATCATTGCGAGAAGAACGGATAACAGTGGTTTTAAATACTTCCTTTTGATCATGATAATCTCTCCTTTTCAAGACCATTTCATCTACCAATAATGAGAAAAATCGATTAAAAAAGGTTCGGTCTTCGTAATACATAACTCGGTCGGAATATACTATATAGGTAATGCTTCTAAATTTGGTGCTTTATGAATGCGAGCGAACATGAAATCAGAGTGAAAAAAAGAAAAAGACGCAGGCTTTTGGCAATCTGCATTCTTGCAGTCCTGCTCATCTTGTGCGGCGTGTACTTTTGCAGATACTCTTTCGGGATGAATAAGGCAGATCGTATCCTGTATGCCCATGGCAGTGTGGGATACGGCATCTCATATGACAGAGTATCCGCCGAAGGAACTGCTGGCACAGCGTTAAACATCTTGCTATGATGTCTCTATAGAGGGATTGTCTATGCGCATTGAACACATCGCCATGTACGTAAATGACCTGGAAGCCGCACGAAACTTTTTTATCAAATATTTTGGCGCAGTCTCGAACGATGGCTACCACAATACTGCGACAGATTTTCGGTCCTGTTTCATGACTTTTGACGACGGGGCACGGCTGGAGATTATGAAGAAGCCGGGCATGGCCGACGAGGAAAAATCACTGGCGAGGACAGGCTATATTCATATTGCGTTCAGCCTGGGAAGCAAAGAGGCGGTGGACGCACTGACCGCCAGACTAAAGAAAGATGGATACACGGTGGTCAGCGGCCCAAGAATCACAGGCGACGGGTATTATGAAAGCTGTATCGTCGGAATCGAAGGCAATCAGATTGAGATAACAGAATAGAGACAGCAGAAACCGCACCCCTCACAGGGCGCGGTTCCCGCTTACTTTGGAGCATATGTTTTATGGGAAGGTTTGTCTTTG